>JAUNGH010000047.1 GCA_030524605.1 Oscillospiraceae bacterium
TCCCGCCGAGACCGAGACGCCCGCCGAAACCGTGAACCCCTTCTCTGACGTGGCAGAGACCTCCCCCTATTATCCCGGCATCCTGTGGGCCGTGGAGAAGAAGGTCACCACCGGCTATACCGACGGCACCTTCGGCCCCTCCAACCCCTGCACCCGCGCCCAGATCATCACCTTCCTGTGGCGGGCCGCCGGTTCTCCGGAGCCCAAGTCCACGGAGAGCCCCTTCCGCGACGTGACCGATTCCAGCGCCTACTATTATAAGGCCGTCCTGTGGGCCGCCGAGCAGGAGATCGCCGGCGGCGGCACCTTCGCTCCCAACGATCCCTGCACCCGCGCCATGGCGGTCTACTTCATCTGGCGCGCCAACGGCGGCGGCGAGGCCGAGGCCACTTCCTTCACCGATCTCACCGGAGACTACGCCCAGTTTGTCCCCGCCGTGAATTGGGCCGTGGCCAACGGCGTCACCCTCGGCACCACCGAGACCACCTTCTCCCCCAGCACCACCTGCACCCGGGGCCAGATCGCAACCTTCCTGTACCGCGCTGCCCAGGCCGCCGAAAAGGCCGAGGGCTGAGAAAAAGACAGCAAAAAACATGGACGCCGTAGGGCGTCCATGTTTTTTTGTCCCATTTTGGGGAAAGCCCTTATTTCACGCGCTCGCCGGCGGCCTCCTTGGCCCGGACCTCCCGCATGGCGTCCTTGTGGCTCAGGTTCACGCGGCCCTTCTCGTCGATGTCGGTGACCTTGACCCACATCATGTCGCCGATCTTGCAGGCGTCCTCCACCTTCTCGATGCGGTGGTCGGCCAGCTTGGAGATGTGGACCAGGCCGTCCTTGCCGGGGGCCAGCTCCACGAAGGCGCCGAAGGTCATCAGGCGCACCACGCGGCCATAGTACAGCGCGCCCACCTCGGGGACGAACACGATGTCGTCGATGCATTTCTTGGCGGCGTCGCAGCTGTCGGGGTTGGGGGCGGAGATGAACACGGAGCCGTCGTCGTTGATGTCGATCTTGGCGCCGGTGTCGGCCACGATCTTCTGGATGACGCTGCCGCCCTTGCCGATAACGTCCCGGATCTTGTCGGGGTCGATGTGCATGGTGATCATCTTGGGAGCGTACTTGCTGACCTCCGGCCGGGGCTCGGCAATGCAGGGCAGCATGATCTGATCCAGGATCTGGCTGCGGGCATCGTAGGTAATGTCCAGGGCGTTCTGGATGATCTCCATGGTCAATCCGTCGTTCTTCAGGTCCATCTGGATGGCGGTGATGCCCTTTTTGGTGCCGGCCACCTTGAAGTCCATCTCGCCGTGGAAGTCCTCCACGCCCTGGATGTCGATGAAGGTGGTGAAGGAGCCGTCGTCGTCCTGGATCAATCCGCAGGAGATGCCGGCCACGGGGGCCTTGATGGGCACGCCGGCGTCCATCAGGGCAAGCGTAGAGCCGCAGATGGAGCCCTGGGAGGTGGAGCCGTTGGAGCTGACCACCTCAGACACCACGCGGATGGCGTAGGGGAACTCCTCCACGGAGGGGATCACGGGCAGCAGGGCCCGCTCGGCCAGGGCGCCGTGGCCGATCTCCCGGCGGCCGGGGCTGCGGGCGGGCTTGGCCTCGCCGACAGAGTAGCCGGGGAAGTTATAGTGGTGCATATAGCGCTTCTCGGTCTCCTCCCAGATGGTGTCCAGCTTCTGGTTGGCGGACAGGGTGTCCAGCGTGCAGGCGGACAGGACCTGGGTCTGGCCGCGGGTGAACAGGCCGGAGCCGTGGACCCGGGGCAGGACGCCCACCTCGGCGTCCAGGGGACGGATCTCGTTTTTGGCGCGGCCATCCACGCGGTGGCCCTCCAGCAGCCAGGCCTTGACGATCTTCTTCTGGAACTTGTAGGTGATCTCCTCCAGGAACTGGTCCATGTCGGGGTGGGACTCCAGATACTTCTCGTGCCACTTCTCGATCATGGCGTTCCAGCGGGCCTCCCGGACGTTCTTGTCGTCGGTGTCCATGGCGGCCTTGGCCTCGTCCATGAAGTTGGCGACGATGTCGTCGAACAGCTCCTGGTCGAAGGAGGCGTGGGGATAGTCGAACTTGGGCTTGCCGATCTCGGAGACCATCTGGTTGATGAGGGCGATCTGCTTCTGGTTCTCCTCATGGGCGGCCTGGATGGCCTCGAACATCTTGTCGTTGGGGACCTCGTTGGCGCCGGCCTCGATCATGACCACCTTTTTGCCGGTGGAGACCACGGTGACGTCCAGGTCGGAGACCTTCCGCTGCTCGCTGGTGGGGTTGAACACCAGCTTGCCGTCCACCAAACCCACCTTCAGGGCGCCCACGGGTCCGTTCCAGGGGATGTCGGAGATGGCCAGGGCGGCGGAGGTGCCGATGAGGGCGGCGATCTCGGGAGAGCAGTCGTGATCCACGCTCATGACGGTGGCCATGATGGAAACATCGTTGCGGAAGTCATAGGGGAACAGGGGGCGGATGGGGCGGTCGATGACGCGGCTGGTCAGGACGCCCTTCTCGCCGGGGCGGCCCTCCCGGCGGTTGAAGCTGCCGGGGATGCGGCCCACGGCGTACATCTTCTCCTCAAAGTCCACGCTGAGGGGGAAGAAGTCGATGCCGTCCCGGGGACGGGCGGAGGCGGTGGCGCACACCAGCACGCGGGTGTCGCCGTAGCCCACCATGACGGCGGCGTTGGCCAGCTCGGCCAGCTTGCCCACCTCCAGGGTCAGGGGACGGCCTGCCAGCTCCATCTCATACTTGCGGTAGTTGGGGAACTGTCTGCGGGTGATGATCGTTGACATGAGTCTGCTCCTTTACAAATGGATGCTCGGGAGCGGCTCTTTTCGTATTTGAAAGCATGTCCGATCAGGCTCGGGCACGGTTTCAAACACAAAAAGGCAGCGGCTCCCGGCGGGAATACGGGTTCGGGACCCGGCGGGCACGGCCCGCTGGGTTCGCCGCGAGTGCGGCACCCAAGTGTTTTGCCGAAGGCAAAACCTTGAAATGGACGGGCTCCGCCCGGCCATTTGAGTTCAATCCGGGGCCCCCGCGCGGCCTGCCGCGCGGGGAATCACGGTTTCAAACACAAAAAGGCAGCGGCTCCCGGCGAATATGCGGGGGAATCTTGCAGAAAAGGGTGACGGAGGCTGGCCTCCGTCACCCGATTTGCGTCTTACTTACGGATACCCAGCTTGGCGATCAGGGCGCGGTAACGCTCGATGTCCTTCTTCTGCAGGTAGTCCAGCAGGCTGCGGCGCTTACCGACCATCTTCAGGAGCCCGCGGTTGGAGTGCTTGTCCTGGGGGTTGGCGCGCATGTGCTCGGTCAGCACGTTGATGCGCTCGGTCAGGATGGCGATCTGGACCTCGGGGGAGCCGGTGTCGGTCTCGTGGGTGCGGTTGGCGTCGATGATAGCGGTCTTCTGTTCTTTGCGCAGCATGGTAATTTCCACCTTTCAATCAATTCCCCGCAGGGCTGCGTCCCGGGATCGGTGAAAGTCCGCGAAACGAAGCTCTGGGGCGTTTTTGTACGATTGCGTACCTTGAAAATATATCACACCGTTTTTCGCTTGTAAAGAGGAATTTGCCCCATTTTCCCAGGAAAATGAAGAAATTTTGCCCGAAAAAACAGGGGTTGACAGCGGCCTCCTCCCGTGTTATCCTAACTGTACTAGAACAGTTAATACAGTTTGCGGCGCCGAGCAGCGCCGCAGAAGGGAAGGTGAAGCGATGATCAGCCTGAACTACCGGGATTCCCGGCCCATCTACGAGCAGATCAAGGATGGCCTGCGGAAGCTGATCGTCACCGGGGCCATGGCGCCGGACGAAAAGCTGCCGTCGGTGCGGGCGCTGGCCATGCAGCTGAGCATCAACCCCAACACCATCCAGCGGGCCTACAACGAGCTGGAGGGCGAGGGGTACATCTACTCCGTCCCCGGCAAGGGCAGCTTTGCCACCGGGAACGTGGACGCGGACGCGGCGCGGAAGCGGGAGCTGCTGGGCAAAGTGCGGGAACTTTTGGCGGAGCTGCGGTATCTGGGCGTCGGCGACGAGGAGCTGCTGGCCCTGGTGACGGAGCCGCTGGAAACCCGAGAGGAGGAAAAATCATGATCGAAGTGAAAAACGCCGTCAAGAAGTTCGACGGCTTCGCCGCCCTGGACGGGGCCACCCTGTCCGTCCCGGCGGGCAGTGTGTACGGCCTGGTGGGCCCCAACGGCGCGGGCAAGTCCACCGTCATCCGCCATCTGACGGGCATCTACCGCCAGGACGAGGGCACGGTGCGCCTGGGCGGAGAGGACGTGTGGGAGAACGCGGCGCTGAAGGCCCGCATCGCCGCCATCCCGGACGACTGGTATTATTTCATGCAGTCCACCGTCCGGGATATGATGCGCTTTTACCGGGGATTTTATCCCGCGTTTTCCATGGAGCGCTATGAAAAGCTGAAGGAGGTCTTCCAGATCGACGAAAAGCGCGCCATCCGCCGCCTGAGCAAGGGCATGCAGAAGCAGGCGGCCTTCTGGCTGGCGCTGAGCTGCATGCCGGACTACCTGATTCTGGACGAGCCGGTGGACGGCCTGGACCCGGTGATGCGGCGGCAGGTGTGGTCCCTGGTCATGGGGGACGTCAGCCAGCGGGGCACCACGGTGCTGGTCAGCTCCCACAACCTGCGGGAGCTGGAGGACGTGTGCGACCACGTGGGCATCATGGACCGCGGCAGGGTGCTGCTGGAGCGGTCCCTGGCCCAGCTGCAGGACAACATGGTGAAGCTCCAGGTGGTATTCAAGGACGGCGTGAACGAGGTGCCGCCGGAACTGCCGGTGCTCCACGCGTCCAGAGTGGGGCGCATCCATACCCTGATCATGCGCATGAACGCCGAGGAGGCCACGGCCAGGGTGTCCGCCTACGATCCCCTGCTGGTGGACGCGGTGCCCCTGACGCTGGAGGAGATTTTTATTTACGAATTGGGAGGTGCGGACTATGCAGTCAAGGACATCGTTCTTTAATATCACGTTATTCCGCAAGAACCTGACCCGGTTCTGGCCGCTGTGGGGCATGGCGTCCTTCCTGGGCTGCCTGGTGCCCCTGGCCGCCCTTTTGCAGCTGATGCACGGCGGCTGGGACATTCGGCCGCTGGAGGTGACCGCCGCCTATTACAGCGTTCTGGCCTACGCGGCGCCCATCATCTCCCTGCTGTACGCCGTCCTGTGCGCCATGCTGGTGTGGAGTTACCTGTACAACACCCGCAGCGTGGGGCTGATGCATACCCTGCCCATCCGGCGGGAGGGGTTGTTTTTTACCAGCTTCCTCTCCGGCATGGCCATGCTGCTGATCCCCTACGCCGTCACAGGCGGGCTGTGTGTGCTGATTTCCCTGGCCTACGGCGGCTTTGAACCGGTGGGACTGCTGGTGACCGTTCTGGGCGTGCTGGGCGAGAGCTTCTTCTACTTCGCCTCCGCCACCCTTGTGGCTTTTGTGGTCGGCAATATCTTCGCCCTGCCGGCGCTGTACTTCCTCCTGCATTTTCTGGCCGTGCTGCTGGACTGGCTGCTGTCCACCTTCGCCTCAGGCTTTCTCTTCGGCCTGAATGGCAGCTATTCCGGCGCGGCGGAGTGTCTGTCCCCCACGGTGTATCTTATCGGCAAGCTGCGGGTGGACAATACTTATGAAGAAGTTTTCGTCAAAGACGCCTTCTCGCGGTACGGCGGCTACACAGACAGCGTGCTGTCGGAGGTCCGCCTGGAAAACGCCTGGGTCATCGGTGTCTACGCCCTGGCGGGCGTGGTGTTCCTGGCCCTGGCCTATGCCCTGTACCGCCGCCGCAGAAGCGAGTCCGCCGGCGATGTGGTGGCCGTGGGCTGGATGAAGCCCCTGTTCCGCTTCGGTATCGCCGCCCTGGCGGCCCTGCTGGGAGGACGGGCGCTGTACGCCCTGATCTGGGAGCAGTTCCAGGACGGGAACTACTACGACGTGCTGCCCATGGCGGTCTGCATGATCGTGGCGGGGGTCATCGGGTATTACGCCGCCTCCATGCTGCTGGCCAAATCCCTGCGGGTCTTCAAGGGCAGCTGGAAGGGCCTGGCCCTGGTGGCCGCGGGCTGTGTGCTGCTTTGCTGCACGCTGCGCTTCGACGTTCTGGGCATCGCCGCCCGGGTGCCGGAGATCAGCGAGGTGAAGGAGGTGGAGCTGTACACGGCGGGCAACACCTATACCTTCTACCCCGGCGAGGAGGACGGCCTGCTGGAGCAGGTGCGAACGCTCCATAAAGCCATCGCGGCGGACGCGGACTATGTCCAGAACCGCTACTGGCCCTATGCGGTGGACACGGCGTCCGGCGAGGAACAGGTCTATACCTATGAGTATATCCGGCTGATCTACACCCTGTCCAACGGACTGACCGTTGAACGCTATTACAGCGTTCCCCTGACCCGGGAGCGCATGGACACGCCGGGCACCTACGACTATCTGCTGGACCGGCTGGTAAACAGCGAGGCCATGAAGGCCAAGCGGCTCCATGTGGGCGACAGCCGCTACACCGTCAGCGGCGGCTGGCTGTACTCCAACCGGGGGAACGGCGGAGTCGATCTGAGCAGCCGGGAGGCCGCTCAGGTGCTGGAGGCCCTGGGCAAAGACGCTGCGGCGGGCGCCTGGGGCACCTACGACTGGTTCAGCACCGACGACGGCGGCGCCTATGCCCTGGACTTTGAACTGACTTTCACCCGCCCCAGTGTATATGGCGGCCACAATACCGACTGGATCTCCATCATCCTGCGCCCCGGCATGGACAACACCGTGGCCTGCCTGCTGGACCTGGGCCTGGTGACGGAGGACCAACTGGTGACCTACGCGGAGCTGTATCCCGAGGACTATGGGTATGAGGCCGAATACAACGCCGCCGCCCTGTCCGGGCGCATCCCCGCCGGTGCGGAATACGCCTATGAAGACCCCTCCGCCGGCGTCGGCGTCATCGGCGGCGCCGACGGGCCCACAGAGATCTTTACAGCGGGGGTAACATACTGAGCCATGTCCACCCGCAGAAGAAGAAGGAGACGCCGGCGGCTGAATCCCCGGTTCGCGGCGCTGTGCCTGGTGCTGGTGTTCGCCCTGGCGGGGGGCGCCGTCTGGCTGCTGGCCGCCGGCCGGGGCCTTCCCGGTGAGGATATCGAAGTCCCGGATTACGTCCGGAAGGACTATCTCACCGTCAACGAGTGGTCCCGCCCCGGCACGGAGCTGGAGGAGATCAACGGCGTGGTCATCCACTACGTGGGCAACCCCGGCACCACCGCCCAGGCCAACCGCAACTATTTTGAATCCCTGTCCTCCGGCGCAGAGGGCACCTACGCCAGCAGCCACTTTGTCGTCGGGCTGGAGGGCGAGGTCATCCAATGCATCCCGCTGACGGAGGTGGCCTACGCCTCCAACGGGCGCAACGGCGACACCGTGGCCATTGAGGTCTGCCACCCCGACGAGACGGGGGAATTCCTCCCCGCCGCCTATGACCGCTGCGTGGAGCTGACGGCCTGGCTGTGCCGGGAGTTCCGGCTGGACCCGGCGGAGGATGTCATCCGCCACTACGACGTGACGGGCAAATGCTGCCCCAGGTACTACGTGGACAATCCGGAGGCGTGGGACACCTTCCGGGCCGACGTGGCGGCGGAGCTGGAGGCCCAGGAGGCCGCGGAAAAAAATTCTTAAAAAATTTTCAAAAAAGGTGAAACAAAACGCCCTGCCGGATCGTCTTATAAGCAGAAGCTGTGTGAAAGGAGCCTTTCCCCTATGGAGAAAACAATGGTCAGCGATAACCTGTGGCGCGTTTGGGTGGATACCCGGCGGCGCATCGTGTCCTTCCATGAAGAGGAGGGCTGTCAGCTGCTGGAATTCCGCAGCCGGGAGATGTTTTTGAGCTGCGTGGATCAGTATACATGCAAGCAATACCGCTATCAGTAAAACGCGAAAAAGGACCGCCTTGGCGGTCCTTTTTATTTGCGGTAGGGCGCCGGGTCGTCGGTCAGGCCCAGCAGATAGTCGATGCTGGTCTCGTAAAACCGGGCCAGGGCGATCAGCGCCGCACTGGGGATGTCCAGCGTGCCGCTCTCGTACCGGGAGTAGGTGGCCTGGGAGACGTGGAGCAGCTCCGCCAGCGCCCGCTGGGGCAGGTCTCTGTCCTCCCGCATGTCCCGCAGCCGCTGATACATCGCCGCACGCCCCTCCCCTTCCGTTCGTTTCCAGTTTGCTTCCATTCTAGGATATGCGAAAAATGCATATTGCATTTTATGCGGTTTTCGCATAAAATGACAGGTGCGGACGATAAAGCGGCGGGAGGTGGGTCTATGGCGAAGCGAAAGCAGGAGCCGGTCTGGCGCATCTGGGTGGACACGGAGCGGCGCATCGTGTCCTTCCACGAGGAGCCGGGCAGCCAGATGCTGGAATTCCGCAGCCACGAGCTGTTCCAGGCCTGCATCGACCAGTACACCGCCCAGCGGTTCCGCTACCAGTGACCGGGCGAAAACGCGGGAAAAATTCAGGAAAACGGGTTGACAAACCGCCGAAACGTGATATTATAATCCGGTAATTGAACATTTTGGCGTGGATAAGGACGAGTAACCCTTTGTTTCCCGCGAAGAGAGCCGCCGTTTGGTGCAAGGCGGACGGGCGCGGAGGGCAAAAATCACCTTGGAGCCTCCTGCTGAAAGACGGCTGTGTATGAGTAAGCAAGGACGTGTGACGGGCGTTATTCCGTCGGCCCGTCACCGCGGGCTGTGAGCGGCCGTTTCCCGCAAGGGGACGGCAACCGAGAGTGGTACCGCAGAGTGTTTTTGAACGCTTTGTCTCTTGAACAGGAGACAGGGCGTTTTTTTGTTTGAACGGACAATTGATAATGGACAATGACGGGAGAACGAGGATGCCGCCCGCAGCGGCCATTGAATCATCCGCCGGAGGCGGATCCCTTCATTGTCAATTGTCATTGTCAATGATCAATTGGATGGAATGCAAACCGATTTCTGATACGGAGGAAACAGCCATGGACTACAACAAGACCATCAATCTGCCGAAGACGGACTTCCCCATGCGGGCGGGCCTGCCCAAGCGGGAGCCGGAGATGCTGGAGCGCTGGAAGAAAATCGACGTCTACCACGAGCTTTTGAAGAAGAACGAGGGCAAGCCCCTGTTCAACCTCCACGACGGCCCTCCGTTCTCCAACGGCGCGCTGCACATGGGCCACGCCCTGAACAAGTCCATCAAGGACTTCATCACCCGTTCCTACGCCATGCGGGGCTATTACACCCCCTATATCCCCGGCTGGGACAACCACGGCATGCCCATTGAGTCCGCCATCATCAAACAGAACAAGCTCAACCGCAAGGCCATGAGCATCCCCGATTTCCGCTCCGCCTGCCACGACTTCGCCCAGCACTACATGGACGTGCAGAGCGAGGGCTTCCAGCGGATGGGCGTCATCGGCGACTGGGAGCACCCCTACGCCACCATGAACCCCGGCTTTGAGGCCGAGGAGGTCAAGGTCTTCGGCGAGATGTACAAGAAGGGCTACATCTACAAGGGCCTGAAGCCCGTGTATTGGTGCCCCCACGACGAGACCGCCCTGGCCGAGGCCGAGATCGAGTATCAGGAGGATCCCTGCACCACCGTGTACGTCAAGTTCCCCATGCACGACGACCTGGGCAAGCTGTCCGCCTATGACCAGAGCAGGCTGTTCTTCGTGATCTGGACCACCACCATCTGGACCCTGCCGGGGAACCTGGCCATCGCCCTGCACCCCGACGAGAGCTACGCCCTGGTGAAGGCCGAGAACGGCGAGATCTATATCGTGGCCGAGGCCCTGGTGGACAAGGTGATGCGCGTCGGCGGCATCTCCGACTATGAGATCGTGGAGACCCATCCCGGCGCGTTCTTCGAAAACATGCTGGCGGACCACCCCTTCCTGCCCAAGACCTCTCGCCTGCTGCTGGCGGATTACGTCACCATGGACTCCGGCACCGGCTGCGTCCACACCGCCCCCGGCTTCGGCGCCGACGACTACCAGACCTGCAAGCGCTATGGCATGGACATGGTGGTGCCCGTGGACGACCAGGGCCGCCACACCGACTATGCCGGCAAGTACGCCGGCATGAAAACCGATGAGTCCAACCCCGTCATTCTGGAGGACATGAAGGAGAGCGGCATGCTCTTTGCCTCCGAGGACATCGTCCACAGCTATCCCCACTGCTGGCGCTGCAAGAACCCTATCATCTTCCGCGCCACCCCCCAGTGGTTCTGCTCCGTGGACGCCTTCAAGGATGAGGCCTGCGCCGCCTGCGACGATGTGCGCTGGGTGCCCGAGTGGGGCATCGACCGCATGAAGTCCATGATCCGGGAGCGCGCCGACTGGTGCATCAGCCGCCAGCGCCGCTGGGGCCTGCCCATCCCCGTGGTCTACTGCAAGGACTGCGGCAAGCCCGTCGTCACCGACGAAAGCATCGCCGCCATCTCCGCCCTGTTCGCGGCGGAGGGCTCCAACGCCTGGTTCGCCAAGGAGACCGACGAGATCCTGCCCGCCGGGTTCACCTGCCCCCACTGCGGCGGCAAGTCCGGCTTTGAAAAGGAGACCGACACCCTGGACGGCTGGTTTGACTCCGGCTCCACCCACTTCGCCGCCATGAAGCGGGATCAGGGCTTCTGGCCCGCCACCGTCTACATGGAGGGTCTGGACCAGTACCGCGGCTGGTTCCAGTCCGCCCTGCTGACCGCCGTGGGCGCCTTCGGCCAGGGCGCGCCCTTCAAGGAGTGCGTCACCCACGGCTGGACCGTGGACGGCGAGGGCAAGGCCATGCACAAGTCCCTGGGCAACGGCATGGACCCCGCCGAGATCTTTGACAAGTACGGCGCCGACCTGCTGCGCCTGTGGGCCGCCGGTGCCGACTATCACGCCGATATGCGCTGCTCCGACGCCATTTTCAAGCAGCTCTCCCAGAATTACCTGAAGTTCCGCAACACCGCCCGGTACTGCCTGGGCAACCTGGACGGCTTCAACGCCGACGACCTGGTGCCCGCCGACAGGATGGAGGAGCTGGACCGCTGGGCTGTCACCCGCCTGAACGCCCTCATCGAAAAGTGCGAGCAGGCCTACTGCGACTATGAGTTCAACGCCGTCACCCACGCCGTCAACGACTTCTGCGTGGTGGACATGTCCAACTTCTATCTGGACATCATCAAGGACCGGCTGTACTGCGAGGAGACCGACGGCGCCAAGCGCCGCAGCGCCCAGACCGCCCTGTTCCTGATCCTGGACACCATGACCAAGATCATGGCCCCCATCCTGGCCTTTACCAGCGACGAGATCTGGCAGGCCATGCCCCACCGCGCCGGGGACGACGGGCGCAACGTGGTGTTCAACGAGATGAACAAGCCCTTCGCCGGCTACGCCCTGGACGATGCCGCCATGGCCAAGTGGGACCGGATCATCGCCGTGCGGACCGTGGTCAACGGCGCGCTGGAGACCGCCCGGGCCGAGAAGAAGATCGGCAAGGCCCTGGAGGCCAGCGTGGATCTGACGGTCCCCGCCGGGGACGCCTTCCTGGCGGAGATGGACGCCGCCGTCCTGGCGGATCTGCTGATTGTCTCCCAGGTGCGTGTCGCCGTGGGCGGCGAGCTGTCCGCCGCCGTGGAGAACGCCGCAGGCGTCAAGTGCCCCCGCTGCTGGAAGCACTCCACCCAGTCCGGCCCGGACGGCCTGTGCCCCCGCTGCGCAGCGGTGGTGGCGAAGCTGCCCCAGTTCTAAGCTGTTTTTTGAGGCAAACGAAGGCCCGGAAGCGTCAGCTTCCGGGCTTTTCCTTGTAGTTCCGGCAGGCCGGGGTCTCCTCCCACCGGAGCTTCCGGCGGGGACAGACGCAGTGGCCGGCTGCAATCGGGTCATACCGAAATCCGTATTTCACATAATGCCGCCGAAAATGCATGCAGGTCTCGCAGGTCTTTTCCATACATATCCCTTCCCTCTTTCGATTTGGCATGGATACTATCACATATCCATGCCAACATGCCGCAAATACGCCTGATGAGGCGTAAGGCCCTGCAATCCCCGGGCGGACACCGAGGCGATCCACAGGAAGAACGCGGCCGTTTACCCTGCCCGCATCCGCCCCAGTGTACGCACCGGGGCACTTTCCCCCACGGGAGAGGGCTTGGCCGCGCCAATCTGACCTTACAATAAATATCAAATCTGGATATTTATATGAGTTCAGTTTTCATGTATCCTTTGAGCAGTCAAAATTCCCCTTCGGAGGTAAGAACTATGAAACAGACATTTGCCCTGAGAAAGATCGTGTACATCGCCGTCCTGGCGGCGCTGGTGTGCGTCGTGACCTTTTTCCGCTTCCCCCTGCTGGGCTCCAAGGTGCATTTCGCCAACGCCATGTGCCTGCTCAGCGGCCTGCTGATGGGGCCCCTGGCCGGCGGCCTGGCGGCGGGCTTCGGCTCCGCGCTGTACGACGCCCTGTTCGGCGGCTACGACTTCATCAACTGCGTCATCACCTTCGTCTCCAAATTCCTGATGGCCTGGGTCTGCGCCAAGATCGCCTTTGCCGCCGACAAGGACGCCGGGAGCCACGGCTGGAACATTGCCGCTTCCGTGATCGGCGCACTGACCTATGTGGCGCTGTATATGCTGAAGACCTTTGTCTTCCAGCTGATCGCCCAGTCCCCCATGGAGACCGTCCTCATCACCATGGGCAGCAAGCTGCCCGCGTCCCTCATCAACGCCGTGGCGGCCATGATCGCCGCCCCCATCCTGTACACCGCCCTGCGCCCCGCCCTGAAACGGGCGGGACAGCTGGATCAGATGCGCGCCTGAAACCAGCCGGAAACAGCCCGGAAGCATCCGCTTTCGGGCTGTTTTTTTGTCCGGGCAATCGGAGCGCCGCTTTATCATTCCTCCGGCGAAGGGTCGCCGTAGGGGCCGGGCTCTGTCCCGGCCCGCTTCCCCGGCAGACAGACGGCGCAGAGGCCCGACCGGCGGGCG
>JAUNGH010000303.1 GCA_030524605.1 Oscillospiraceae bacterium
CGGCCTGGACGGGAGAGCGGTGCGCCGCATCTTCGAGGCCAAGGGACGGCCTCAGGACAACCCCCTGATCCTCCACGTCACGGGCCCCCAGTGGTTGCCCCGGTACTGCCGGGACATCCCGCCCATCGCCTACGTGCTGGCCCGGAAGTTCTGGCCCGGCCCGCTGACGATGATCCTGAAGCGCCGTGACGTGGTGCCCGATGAGACCACGGCGGGGCTGGACACCGTGGGCGTCCGCTGTCCCAACCACCCCGTGACCCTGGCCATCATCCGGGAGGCGGGGGTGCCCATTGCGGCCCCCAGCGCCAACACCTCCGGCCGCCCCAGCTGCACCACGGCCCGGTCGGTGATGGAGGATATGGGCGACAGGATCGAGGGCGTGGTGGACGGCGGCCCCTGCGCGGTAGGCGTGGAGTCCACCATCCTGGACCTGACCTGCGAGCCGCCCCGGCTGCTGCGCCCCGGCGGACTGCCGGTGGAGGCGCTGGAGCAGCTGATCGGCCCCATCGCCGTGGACAAGGCCGTCACCGGCACCCTCCAGGATGGGGAGAAGCCCAGGGCGCCCGGCATGAAGTACCGCCACTACGCCCCCAAGGCGCCGGTCACGGTGGTCACCGGCGCGCCGGAGGCCTCCGCCCATGAGATCGAGCGGCGGGTGAGCACCACCTCCGGCGTCATCTGCTTTGACGAGTACGCCCACCTGTTCCCCGGACAGGAGGTCCACGCCCTGGGCCCCGCCGGCGACAAGCAGACCCAGGCCCAGCGGGTGTTTGAAGCCCTGCGGACCTTTGACGGCAGCGCCGTGACGGAGATCTACGCCCAGTGCCCGGACAGCCGGGGGCTGGGGCTGGCCGTGGGCAACCGGCTGAAAAAGGCCGCCGGCTTCCACATCATCGAGGCGGACAGCCTGCGGATCATCTTGGGCATCACCGGCTGCACCGGCGCGGGCAAGACCAGCGCCCTGGAGGCCATCCGGGACCTGGGCGGCACAGTCATCGACTGCGACGCGGTGTACCACCAGATGCTGGAGGAGAACCAGGACCTGCGCAACGCCATCAACGCCGCCTTCCCCGGCGTCTTCGGCGCCGACGGCAAGCTGGACCGGAAGAAGCTGGGACAGGAGGTCTTCGCCAAAAAGGACCGGCTGGCGCGGCTGAACGGCATCGTCTTCCGCTTTTTGCTTCCTGAGCTGGAGCGGCAGGTGGAAAACACCGGCGACGGCCTGTACGCCATCGACGCCATCAACCTGCTGGAGAGCGGGCTGGACCGCCTGTGCGACCGCACCGTTGCGGTGACGGCCCCGGCGGAGCTGCGGGTCCGGCGCATCATGGCCCGGGACAATATCACCGAGCAGTACGCCCGTCTGCGCATCTCCGCCCAGAAGCCCGACGAATACTACCGCAACAAGTGCGACTGCGAACTGAACAACGGCACGGAGACCCCCGGCCTCTTCCGGGCGGAGGCAAAGAAATATTTTGAGCGGCTGATCGAGACCATTAAAGAGGAAAAGCAGCACGGCGCGGCCGGGGACCCCTCCGGAAAGACGGTCCCGCCCCTGAACGCGGCAAAGGAGGAGACGACCTATGGAGAAGACTGACATCAAGGAACTGAAAAAGAAGCTGTTCTCCGCCAAGAAGAACGGCTATGACCT
>JAUNGH010000048.1 GCA_030524605.1 Oscillospiraceae bacterium
GGGAGCAGACCACGCCGTCCAGGCCGGAATCGGCGGCGTTTTTGGCGTAGCGCATGACGGTCTCCGCCATGGGTACGTCGATGAGCAGCTCATTTTTCAGGGCGTCCGCGTCGGTGGAGGTCAGTTGGGTGACGGCGATCAGGATGGGCCGGGTGCCGTCGGGGCGGGTCAGGCCCTCCAGGGCGCCCTTCATCATCTCACTGGCGCCGGCGGCGTGGAGGTTCACCATGTCCACATCCAGCCGGGAGAGGACGCTCATGGCCCGCTTCACGGTGTTGGGGATGTCGTGGAGCTTCAAATCCAGGAAGATCTTGTGGCCCCGGGCCTTGATCTCCCGCACCACATCGGGGCCCTCGGCGTAGAACAGCTCCATGCCGATCTTCACGAAGGGCTTCTCTCCGGCGGGGAATTTGTCCAGGAATGCCAGGGTCTCCTCCCGGGTGGGGAAGTCCAGGGCGATGATGACGTCTTTTGCGCTCATTGATGTGCTCCTCCTGTCAGTTCAGAAATATTGGCAACGCCCAGCCGTTCACACACGGCGGGCAGGTTTTCCACAATGGTCTTGCAGGCGAAAGGATCCTTCAGGTTGGCGGCGCCCACCTCCACGGCGGCGGCACCCGCCAGCATCATCTCCGCCGCGTCCTCGGCGGAGGACACGCCGCCGCAGCCGATGATGGGCAGCTTCACGGCCTCGTACACGTCCCACACCATCCGCAGCGCCACCGGGAACACCGCGGGGCCGGAGACGCCGCCGGTGCGGTTGGCGATGAGGGGGCGCTTTGTCTTCAGGTCGATGCGCATGCCCAGCAGGGTGTTGATGAGGCACAGCCCGTCGGCCCCGGCGTCGGCGCAGGCACAGGCGATCTCCGCGATGTCGGTGACGTTGGGGGTCAGCTTCATGAAGACCGGCTTTTTGGTGACGGCCTTCACCGCCTTCGTCACCTCGGCGGCGCTTTTCGGGTCGGAGCCGAAGTTCCTGCCGCCGCAGTGGACGTTGGGGCAGGAGATGTTGACCTCCAGAATGGCCACCTGGTCGATGTCGTTCAGCTTCCGGCAGTTTTCTGCGTACTCCTCGACGGAGAAGCCGCCCACGTTGGCGATGACCGGGCCGTGGAAGATCTTTGCGATGTTGGGCACCTCTTTTTCGATGACGGCGTCGATGCCGGGGTTTTGCAGTCCCACGGCGTTCAGCATGCCGCCGGTCATCTCCGCGATGCGGGGCTGGGGGTTGCCCAGGCGGGCCTGGCCGGTGGTGCCCTTCCAGGAGAAGCTGCCCAGGATGTCCAGGTCGTAAGCTTCCGCATACTCCCGGCCGTAGCCGAAGGTGCCGGAGGCGGGGATGATGGGATTTTTCAGCGCCACGCCCGCCAGGTTCACACTGAGGTTCACCATACGATCTCCTCCCTATACAGGATGGGCCCGTCCTTGCAGACCCGCTTGTAGCCGTCCCTGGTGGGCACGGTGCAGCCCATGCAGGCGCCGAAGCCGCAGCCCATCCGGGCCTCGAAGCTGAACTGGCCGCCCTTCAGCTGGGGAAGGCCGTGGACGGCCTTCAGCATGGGCAGGGGGCCGCAGGCCAATACGTAGTCACACTCCGGTACGGCTTTGATGCAGTCGGTGACAAAGCCCTTTGCGCCCAGGCTCCCGTCCTCGGTGGCGAGAGAGAGGCGGCAGCCCAGGGCGGCGAATTCCTCTAAATAAAAGGCGTCTTTCCCCGTGCGGAAGCCCAGGGCCACCGTGGGGGTGGTCCCGGCTTCGATCATCCGCTGGGCCAGGCCGTACAGCGGCGCGACGCCGATGCCGCCGCCCGCCAGGATGGGATGCTCCCCGGCCAGGCTCATGTCGAACCCGTTGCCAAGGCCGCTCAAAACGTCCAGCTCCGTGCCGGGGACACAGCGCACCAGCTCCTTCGTGCCCGCGCCAACCACTTTGACCAGCAGCATCAGCGCGCCGCCGGACCAGGTGCAGATGGAGATGGGCCGCCGCAGGAATTTCCCGGGCAGCTCGATATTTACAAACTGTCCCGGCGCGGTGACGGCGGAGGTGTCGCCGGAAAGGACCAGCTCATAGGTGTCCTCCGTCAGCTGCCGGGTGTGTTCCAGGGTAAACAGCGATTTTTTCATGCGTCCTCCTCCTGGTTCTGTAAGTCGGCGTGGACGATCTCCCCGCCGCAGATGGTCATGGCGACGGCGGCGGCAACGCCCCAGCCGTCAAAGGGCGTGGCCCGGCCCAGGGAGCGGAAGCTCTGGGAGTTGATGACATGGGGCCGGTTCAGGTCCAGCACCGTCAGGTCGGCGGGCTGGCCCAGGGCGATGACGCCGCCGGGCAGGCCGAAAATCCTCCGGGGATTGACGCACAGGGCGTTCAGAATGGTCTCCAGGGGTACGATGCCCGTCTCCACCAGCTGGGTGTACAGGATGGGGAAGGCGGTCTCCAACCCCACGATACCGTTGAGACTGCCCCGCAGGCCCTTCGCTTTTTCCTCGGCGGAGTGGGGGGCGTGGTCTGTTGCGATGCAGTCCACCGTGCCGTCCAGCAGTCCCGCCACCAGGGCGTCCCGGTCGGCGGCGGAGCGGATGGGGGGGTTCATCTTGAAGCGGCCCTCGTCCAGCAGGTCCTCGTCGGTCAGCACCAGGTAGTGGGGCCCGGTCTCGCAGGTGACGGGCAGGCCCTCGGCTTTGGCGGCGCGGACCAGGGCCACGGACTCCTTGGTGGAGACGTGGCAGACGTGGTACCGGCACCCGGTCTCCCGGACCAGGGCAATGTCCCGCTCCACCTGCTTCCACTCGCTGGCGGGGTCGTTGCCGGGAAGGCCGTTCCGGCGGGCGAAATCGCCGTCGTGGACGGCCCAGCCCTTTGTCAGCAGGCTCTCGTCCTCGCTGTGGGCCACGATGGGCTTGTCCAGCGTGCGGGCAAGCTCCATGGCGGCGCGCATCATCTCCCGGCTCTGGACGCCCCGTCCGTCGTCGGAGAAGCCGCAGACCTGGGGGGCCATGGCGGCCAGGTCCGCCAGCGCCTCGCCCTTTTCGCCCCGGGTGATGGCGCCATAGGGATACACATGCACCTTGGCGCTCCTTTGGATGATATCCAGCTGGGCCTGCAAATGCTCCGGATCATCCGGCACCGGGTTCAGGTTGGGCATGGCGCACACCGCCGTGTAGCCGCCGGCGGCGGCCGCCGCCGTGCCGGAGAAGATCGTCTCCTTATAAGAAAAACCAGGCTCCCGAAGATGAACATGGACATCAACGAAACCTGGGACGATCAAACGGTTATGCAATTCAATGACGGAAAAGCCTTCCTGGGGAAGGGAGGGGGAAATGGAAACGATACGGCCCTCAGAAACGGCGATGTCCAGATTCTGAAAGCTCCCGTCCAAAAAAACGGCTCCGCCGGTCAGCAGCAGGCTCATGTGAGTTCTCCTTCCTTTGCATTTTTACTCGACTCATTATATTATCGGAAAACGCCGCCCTTGTCAACGAAATTTGCAGCGGCCGGGTGTAGAAAAAGCGGGCCGGAAAACGGCCCGCTTTTGACATGCCTGTCATGTTACGGATGGGGACAGCGGGGGCGGCGGGACAGGAAGTCCGCATAGGTCCGGGACACCTGGGGCCAGTCCGCCAGCAGCCACCAGGCGTCAAAATAATCGGCCCGGCGGTTCTGGTATTGGAGGTAATAGGCGTGCTCCCACACGTCGCAGCACAGCAGGGGGCACAGGGGCAGGGGCGTGTCCTGGTTGGGGGTCTTTTGGATGGACAGCGTCCCGTCCGGGGCGGCGGTCAGCCAGGCCCAGCCGGAGCCGAACTGCCCCAGGGCGGCGGCCTTCATGGCGGCCTTCAGCTTCGTCAGGTCGCCGAACTCCCGGATGACCGCAGCCTCCAGCGCGCCGTCGGGCGCGGTGGCGGGGGTGGGAGCCAGAGTCCTGAAATACAGGTCGTGGTTGTAGACGCCGCCGGCGTTGTTGCGGACGCCCTGGCGGATGTCCTCCGGCAGCTCCGGCCAGTCCTGGCACAGTTTTTCCAGGGACCAGCTCTGGTACTCCGGGCGGTCTGCCAGCAGCTTGTTCAGATTGTCCACATAGGTGGCGAAGTGCTTGTCGTGGTGGAAATGCATGGTTTTTTCGTCCAGCTCCGGCACCAGGGCGTCGTAGGGGAAGGGGAGAGGCGGCAGGGTAAAGGGATAATGGGCTTCCATCATGTGTCATCCTTTCTGGTGAGATCATACCGCTAGTATATGCGGAAAGGGCGGGAATTATGGACGGCCCGGACAGAGCCGGAGCCGGAACGTGGATTTCACGCTCCGGCTCCGGTTCTGTTATCCATTGCGGTGGCGGCCGCAGGTGTGATCATGCCCGCCGCAGCTACGGCCCTCCCCGCCATGATGGTGATCGCAGGAGGCACCGTCGGTATAGGCCAGCGTTCCGGCCAGCAGATCGGCGACGCGCTGGTCGGCTTCGCCGGAGCAGCCGGCGTACAGCGTGATGCCGGCCTCCGCCAGGGCAGCCTGGGCTCCGGGGCCGATGCCGCCGCAGATCAGGCAGTCCACGCCGTGCTCCGCCAGAAAGCCCGCCAAAGCGCCGTGGCCGCTGCCGTTGGTGGGATAGACCCGGGCGTCCGCCGGTATCCCGCCCACGATGTCATAAATCTTGAACTGCTCCGTGTGGCCGAAGTGGCCGTAGACATTGCCGTTTTCGTAGGTGACTGCGATCCTCATGTGCCCGTATCCTTTCCGTCTTCAGGGCGGCACGGCGCCGCCGGTGTGTTCAGCATAAGCTCATTATATCCGGATCCGGACACATGTCAAGCGGGGCGGAAGCGCCGTCAGGCCAGGATGAACATCTTGACAACGGCGGCGATGACGATGACGGCGCCGACGGCGGCGGTGATCCCGTAGATGCGGCGGGATTCCTGGTCCGCGGGAGCCTTGACCAGGTAATACAGGCCCCCGCCCAAAATCAGAAGGCCAACCAGCAGGATGATGATGCTTAAGATCATGTTTTTTCCCTCCATTTCAATAAAAATGCCGAGTTGATGATGACGAAGACGGATCCGGCGTTATGTACCAGCGCGCCCACCACCGGATTCAGAATGCCCGTGATGGCCAGGGCGATGGCGATGAAGTTCAGCGTCATGGAAAAGGCAAGGTTGTGCCTGATGGTCCGCATCATGCGCCGGGACAGCCGCAGCAGGTGGGGGATCTCCCGGATGGCGTCGTCCACCAGGGCGATGTCGGCGGCGTCCACGGCGATGTCGCTGCCCACGCCGCCCATGGCGATGCCCACGAAAGCCCGTTTCAGTGCGGGGGCGTCGTTGATGCCGTCGCCGATCATGCAGACCTGCTGCCCCTGCCGCTCCGAGACGTCGATGTAGTCCAGCTTATCCTCCGGCAGGCAGCCCGCCCTGTATTCCTCGATAGCCAACTGGCCGGCGATCTGCCTGGCCGCCTCCTCGTGGTCGCCGGTCAACAGAACGGGCGTGACCCCGGCCCGCTTCACCTGCCGGATGGTCCCGGCGGCCTCCGGCCGCAGGGTGTCCGCCAGGGCCAGCAGGCCCGCCAGCCGTTTGTCCACCGCCAGATAGATGACGGTGCAGCCCTCCGCCAGATATGTCTCGGCTGCGGTCCGGGCACCGTCCTCCAGAGGGATGCCCCGCTCCGCCAGCAGCTCCGGGTTTCCGGCGATGACCGTGTGCCGGCCCACCTCCGCCTCCACGCCCCGGCCCGGCAGCATCCGGAAGGATTCCGGCGGGGCGATCTCCGCATTGGAGGAGGCCCGGCAGCAGCGGACGACGGCCTTGCCGATGGGGTGCTCGGAGCGCAGCTCCGCCGATGCGGCAAGCGCGTAGACCGCCTCCTCCGACAGTTCCGGCAGGAAGCTCTGCACGGCGGCCACCCGGGGCGTACCGTAGGTCAGGGTGCCGGTTTTGTCAAAGGTGCATTTGGAAACGGCGGCCAGCCGCTCCAGGGCGTCGCCCTCCCGCACCAGAAAGCCGTGTTTGGTGGCGTTGCCGATGGCGGCCATGATGGCCGTTGGCGTGGCCAGTACCAGGGCACAGGGGCAGAACACCACCAGGATGGTGACGGAGCGGATGATCTGCCCGGTGAACAGCCAGGTCAGCACCGCGGCGGTCAGGGCGATGACCACCACCCAGGTGGCCCAGCGGTCCGCCAGCCCCACGATCTTGGCCTTGCCCGCGTCCGCCGACTGCACCAGGCGGATCATCCGCTGGATGGAACTGTCCTCGCCCACCTTCGTCGCCCGCATGTCGAAGGAGCCAAACTGGTTCACGGTGCCGCTGGACACCTCGTCTCCCACGCCCTTGTCCACCGGCATGGACTCGCCGGTCATGACGGCCTGGTCGATGGAGGTCTGCCCCGCCTGGATGACGCCGTCCACGGGCACCGTCTCACCGGGCAGCACCCGAAGGACGTCGCCCACCCGCACCTGCTCGGCGGGCAGGATTTCCTCTCCGCCGTCCCGCAGGACCCGGGCGGTGCGGGGCGTCAGGTGGACCAGCCGCTCGATGCCGGCCCGGGCCTTCGCCACGGTCAAATCCTCCAGCAGGGCGCCAAGCTGCATGATGAACGCCACCTCACCGGCGGCGAAATCCTCGCCGATCAGGACCGACGCGATCAGGGCCAGGGAGACCAGCACGTCGGCCTTGATGTCAAAGGCCGTCACCAGGCCGATGACGGCCTCCAGGATGATGGGGATGCCGCAGAGGGCGATAGAGACCCACGCGGGGTCAAAGGGGAGGGGGAGCAGGTCAAAGATGCTGCAGATCAGCGCCGCGGCAGAAATCACCAGCAGGGTGATGTCTTTTTTCGTGCCGCCCCACTCCAAAAGGGCTTCCAGCTTTTTCATGACATACCTCCGGAAGATACCCATGGGGGTATCCGTATAGACGCATTATACCCATGGGGGTATAGGTTTGTCAAGGGGCAAAAAAATCCGGCCGCATATACGGCCGGATCCCGTTGTATCAGTTCATGTTGGCAAAGCGCTCGACGGCTTTGGTGAAGCTGGCGATGGTCTGCTCGGCGTCGCCGTGCTCGATGCCGTCCCGGACACAGTGCTTGATATGGCCCTCCAGCACCACCTGGCCCGCCTTGTGGAGGGCCGACTTGGCGGCGTTGATCTGCATCAATACGTCCTCGCAGGGCACATCCTCGTCCACCATGCGGTCAATGGCCTGGACCTGCCCGATGATTTTTTTCAGACGCCGGTGCAGATTTTCGGCGTCCATGCATTGTCTCATCATCACACCTCCATACGGTATACGGTTAGGGGTATGCCTATTATCCGCTGGGGAGGGGCGTTTGTCAAGAAAAACGTCCCGGCGGGCTGCTCACAGATAGGATTTTACCCGCCCCAGGTCCGTCACCAGGCAGGGGTTCTCCGCCCGCAGGGCGTCGTACAGCCGCTTTGCCTGGGCGTGGTCCGCCTTCAGTGCGGCCAACTCCCGCTCCGTGATGCCCACCAGCTGGAGGAATTCCGTCCTGCCGTAGATGGTGTCCACCGGTTCCGCCTCCGTGTCCGGCACGATCAGCAGGGCCGTTATGAGGGAATCCCGGTCCCGGCAGATGGACGTGCCGTCCCCGGCGACGTACTGGAACGGCTCGAAAAACCGCTTCTGCGTGTAGGTGTACCGGGCCAGGTTGGCCAGCATGTCGATGGCCCACATGCACTGCTGGTTGCCGGTCTCCGCCAGCTTGATGGTTATTTCATAGCCCCACTTGTTCCACTCGCCGCCCAGGGCCTCCTTGTCGGCGTACAGCTCCGTCATGCCGTAGGTGACGAGGTGCTTGTAGCCATGGGGCGAATCGTAGATGGAGAAACCGTCCAGGTACTGGCTGCCGCCGAACATGGCCCGGCTGACCAGGTTGGTGGCGTAGTGGGCGGGCTCCTGGCCGGGGTACAGCTTTTCAAACACGCTGTCGATGGCCTCCCAGCCCGGGGCCCAGTCCTCCTGCTCCCTGCATTTTGCCTCAAATTCTTCCGGGGTCATGGGGGGTCCGCTCCTTTCAGCAGGTTGAAACAGCGCCGGAGGGCTGGCCCCCCGGCGCTGCATGGGGTTTACTTCTTCAGGGTGTCCACCCAGGCGCTGTACTTGGCCACGTTGGCGGCGGCGTCGGCGGCGTCCTTGCCCTGGGTCAGGATATAGACCTTGATCTTGGGCTCGGTGCCGGAGGGACGGACGATGACGGAGGTGCCGTCGGCCATCTCAAACCGCAGCACGTTGGAGCCGGACAGCTCCATGGTGCTCTTTTCGCCGGTGGCGGTGGCGGTGACGGAGCCGTCCTGATAGTCCTTGAACTGCACGACCCCGACGCCGGAGATCTCGGCAGGAGGATTCTCCCGGAGGGACTTCATCAGGTTCGCCATGTCCTTCAGGCCGTCCAGGCCGGGCATGACCAGGTTGCAGGTCTTCTCGGCGTAGTAGCCGTACTTCTCATACAGGGCGTCCAGGGCGTCGGCCAGAGTCTTTCCCTGGGAGGCGTACCACGCGGCCATCTCGGTCAGGGCCAGGGCGGCGGTGACGGCGTCCTTGTCCCGGACGTAGTCGCCCAGCATGTAGCCATAGCTCTCCTCGTAGGAGAAGATGACCTTGCCCTCGCCGCTGTTCTCCAGCTTATCCTTCTTCTCCGCCAGGAACTTGAAGCCGGTGAAGGTGTCATAGCACTGTAGGCCGTTGACCTCGGCCACCTTGCGGGCCATCTCGGTGGTGACGATGGTCTTCAGAGCCACGGGTTTCTCGGGCATCTTGCCGGTGCGCTGCTTGGCGCCGATCAGGTAGTCCAGCAGCAGAACGCCGGTCTGGTTGCCGGAGATGACCTTGAACTCGCCGTCCTTCGTGCGGACCATGATGCCCACGCGGTCGGCGTCGGGGTCCGAGCCCAGGATGAAGTCCGCGCCCTCCCTCTTGGCGATGTCCACCGCCAGATAGAAGCCCTCGGGATTCTCCGGGTTGGGGGAGACCACGGTGGGGAAGTTGCCGTCGATGACCATCTGCTCGGGCACGCAGATCAGGTGCTTGATGCCCAGGCGGCGCAGCGCCTCGGGGATCAGCTTGTGGCCGGTGCCGTGGAAGGGGGTGTATACCAGCTTGAAGCTGTCCGCCACCTTGGCGACGGTCTCGCCGTCGTTGACCTGGCCCATGACGTGGGAGAGGAACTTCTCGTCGGTCTCTTCGCCCAGGACCTCGATCAGGCCCTTTTCCACGGCCTCGTCATAGGGCATGGTCCTGATGTCGTTGAAGATGTCCAGCTCCTCCAGCCGCTTGGCGATGGCGTCGGCGTGGTGGGGAGGCAGCTGGGCGCCGTCCTCCCAGTAGACCTTGTAGCCGTTGTACTCCTTGGGGTTGTGGCTGGCAGTGACGTTGATGCCCGCCTGGCAGTGGTACTCCCGCACGGCGAAGCTCAGCTCGGGGGTGGGACGCAGGGACTCGAAGATGCGGACGTGGATGCCGTTGGCGGCGCAGACCTCGGCGGCGGCCCGGGCGAAGTCCATGGAGTGGTTGCGGCAGTCCATGCAGATGGCCACGCCCCGGTCCTTGCCCTCCTGGCCCTCGGCGGCGATGACGTCAGCGAAGCCCTGGGTGGCCCAGCGGATGACATGGATGTTCATATTATGTAAACCAACGTACATGGTGCCACGCAATCCGGCGGTGCCGAACTCCAGAGGGCCGTAGAACCGGGACTCGATCTCCTTGGGGTCATCCTTGATGGCCTCCAGTTCGGCGCGCTCCTCAGCGGACAGGGCGGGGCTTGCCAGCCACTTTTCGTACTCCTTCATGAAATCCATTTTGCAGTTCCTCCTCTAAAAATTATGTAAACTGAATAAGACAGGTCATCGCAGATTGGGGAGACGCTTATTTGCTCCAGTCCGGGGAAAAATAGCAAACAGGGCACTCATAGCCCCGCCAGGTGAAGGGGCCCAGATATCTTCCGTATTCTCCATGGATGATGCGGTTCCCGCAGACGGGGCAGCGGTGGTAAGTCAACGCGCAGCCCAGGCCGAAGGCGGCCATCAGCAGGACGCCTGCCGCCGCGATGGGACCGGAGAAGGGGAGCCCGCGGCTTTCCAGCAGGGCAGCGAGGCAGATCAGGGCAATACCCAGCACCGCGCAGCCGTCCGTCAGGTTTGCGTTCCGCCGGAACCGACGGGCCAGCCTGGTCTTTTCCTCCGGTGAGAGGTCTTTGTTTGGCATGGACGCGGGGAAAAAACCGGACATGGGCGGCTCCTTTCTGAAGATGTTATGTCTACTAATCGCCGGGGCGGCGCGTCAAAGACCGGAATGGGTGAAGCCGCAGGACTTGCAGGAAAATTCCCGGCGGCTGGCGAGGGCGTCCCGGATGTTGAGGCATCCGCAGACAGGGCAGCGGTTGTTGATGCGCAGAAAGACCCTGGCCGCTCCGATCAAAAAGACGCCGAGGATGAGCAGGAGCTTGCCCGCAGCCGTCCGCCGCAGGGCGAAACCGGCCAGGAGCAGCAGAAGGCCCGCAGCGGCAAGGACAGGCTGGAGACGGCGCCGCCGCTCCCAGGCCCGGATGGCCTCACGCTGGGGGGAATTGGATGGATCGCTCATTGTATTACCTCGTTTTGGGGATATTGGTCGGATCATGCACAAGATAATGATCCGACCGCCGGATGGGCCTTCGGAAAGCGGGAGATCAGCGTTTTTCACCGGAGTGGATGGAAAACCCACAGTTGGGGCAGTGGAAACTCAGCGCGCCGAAGTACCGCTCCCACTTTCGGATCTGCCTGCCGCAGACGGGGCAACGCAGATGGGCAGCCGTCAGAACCGCCGCGGCCAGCAGACAGACAAGCCCGGCGGCCAGCAGTACAAAGGAGCCTGCAAAGCGCGCAGCCAACAGCAGCGCTACCGCCGCCGCCAGCAGAACCAGCTGGACGACGCCCCGCAGCCTCCAGCTCCGGGCCCGCCGGGCCAGTTCCTCCAACGGTAAGCGGGGGACCTCTGCCTGACCCTCGTCAAAGAATCCGCGCATTAGAATTTGTCCTCTCTATAAAAATTATGTAAACTTATGGAACCCGCGGAAGACCGTCCTCCGGCGACTCCAGCAGCGCCTTTGCCTCCTCCAGCCGGGAGACGGGCACGTACAAATCCGCGCCGTACCCGGAGAAGCCCAAAACGATGCGGCCCGCGCCGCCGCCCTCTCGGTATTTTTTCAAGACCGGGATACCGAAGGACTCCAGCAGGGCGACGGCCATGTCGGCAATGCCGCCCACGTCCTGCAGGTTTGCCAGAAATGCCGGGGACTCCGGCCGGCCGCCTTCTGTTTTCGGCCAGCGGGCCAGCAGCTCTTCATGCGTAAGACCCATGAGCGTCTCCTTTCAGATGTCACTTGTGGTACTTCGTCCCCGCATTGATCTGATAGGCCCGGTAGATCTGCTCCAGCAGCATGACCCGGGCCAGGTGGTGGGGGAAGGTCATGGGGGACATGGACAGCTGGGCCCACGCTTCCGCTTTGATGGAGGGATGCAGCCCGAAGGACCCGCCGATGAGGAACACCAGCTGTTTCTCGCCCCGGTTGGCCCAGGCGGCCATCAGGCGGGCCAGTTCTTCGCTGGAGCGCATCCGGCCCTCCACGCACAGGGCGATGAGGCTGGAGGATGGCGGCAGCTTGGCCCGGATGGCCTCGGCCTCTTTTGCCAGGGCGGCGTCGATCAGGGCCGGGGAGGGATCGTCCGGCAGACGTTCTTCCGGCAGCTCGACGATGTTCAGCTTGCAGTAGCGGCTCAGGCGCTTGACGTACTCCGCCGCAGCGTCGGCGTAGAATTTTTCCTTCAGCTTTCCCACGCAGATGACGCTTACTTTCTGCATACGGACCTCCTGGTGACAAGATGGGCCTCGCCCATGCAGTCCCTGGGCGCCACGCATAAGGCCGGCGCAAGCCCGGCGGCGGATAGGGCGGTCTCCACCGCGTTCCGCGCCATGGCGGGGGTGTTGTTCTCGCGGCTCAGATGGGCCAGGATCAGCTCCGACGCGCCGGCCTCCGCCAGCGTCACGGCGAAGCGGGCGGCGTCCTCATTGCTGAGGTGCCCCTGGCTTCCCAGAATGCGCTGCTTCAAATAGCAGGGATAGGGCCCGCTGCGGAGGGTTTCGATATCGTGGTTTGCCTCCAGCACCGCCAGGTTCACGCCAGGCAGGATGCCGGCCGCTTCATCGGTGACGTATCCCGTGTCCGTCAGCACTCCCACACTGCCGTCCTCCGTGTCGAAGCGGAAGCCGCAGGAGCCGGGGGCGTCGTGGGAGGTGGGAAAGGCGGTGACGGTGCAGCACCCCAGGGAAAAGGGACTGCACAGCGGAACGTCCAGCAGCCGGTCCTCCACGCCCGCCAGACGGTAGGCAAGGCCCCGGCCCGTCTGGGCGGTGGCGGCGATGGGGATCTCCGTGTGCTTCAGCAGGGTCTGTAATCCGGCGATATGGTCAGTGTGGGTGTGGGTGATGAGGACGGCGGTCAGATCGTCCGGCGACAGCCCCAGCGCCCGCAGTCCGGCGGCGATGCGGCGGCAGGAGATGCCCGCGTCCACCAGCAGGCGGGTGTCCCCGCAGGAGAGCAGCAGCGCGTTTCCGGAGGAGCCGCTGGCCAGGGTATGTAGGGTGGTCAAGGAAAGTACCTCGTTTCTCTCGGGGTATCCGGGCGGCAGGCTGCCCGTTGGGCAATTCTGGAAGGCCCGGAGGAGGAAACGTCCGCAAGGGAGGCCGTCGACGAAAGTCGCCATCCTCCATCGCGGACGTTTGATCACAGTATACAGGCTGTGCGGCGGCTCAGCCGATGTGGGCCTCCAGGCGCTCGCCTTCGGCGGGCTCCTCCACAGAGCGGATGTTGGCGCCCAAAGCCCGGAGCTTGGACACAATGTCCTCATAGCCCCGCTCGATGTATTGGACGCAGCTGATCTCGCTCTCGCCGCGGGCGGCCAGGGCGGCGATGACCAGGGCCGCGCCGGCCCGCAGGTCATAGGCCTGGATGG
>JAUNGH010000049.1 GCA_030524605.1 Oscillospiraceae bacterium
ACCTGGGCCAGCGGCATCAAGAGCCCCATCTACTGCGACAACCGCCTGACCCTGACGGCCCCCGCCGTCCGCACCCATGTGGAGGAGGGCCTGGTGGACCTGATCTGCAAGCACTACCCTGATGTGGAGGTCCTGATGGGTACCTCCACCGCCGGCATCGCCCACGCCGCCATCGTGGGCCATCTCATGGGCCTGCCCATGGGCTATGTCCGCTCCGGCAACAAGGACCACGGCCGCCAGAACCGCATCGAGGGCAAGCTGCTGCCCGGCCAGCGGGTCGTGGTGGTGGAGGATCTGATCTCCACCGGCGGCAGCTGCATCGAGGTGGTGGAGGCCCTGCGGGAAGCGGGCGCCCAGGTGCTGGGCATCGTGTCCATCTTCACCTACGGCTTGCAGAAGGGCCTGGACCGCCTGGCCGCCGCCGGTGTCACCAACTACAGCCTGTCCAACTTCGACGCCGTGTGCGAGGTGGCCGCCGACGAGGGCAAGATCCGCCCCGAGGACATCGACCGCCTGAAGAAGTTCCGGGCGAACCCCTCTGATGAGTCTTGGATCTCGTCGAAATAAATTCCACTCTGCTGCCCTTCCGGCTACCGCCGATCGGGCAGCCGTTTGCAGCATTGCTGCATTACGGATGCCGCATACCCTTTACGGGTAAAGCTCCGCCCGTTCCATCCATTTCGCCAGCCTTGGCCCAACGGAACCGGCCCCGGCAGAACCGGCGGTATGGAGCCGGTCCTCTCCCCACCGAACCCGCTTCACCGGGCTTCGGCGGGTCCCCATGTAGAAAGGAGTATCACCATGCCTAGAAACATCATCGACGTCACTGACCTCACTGTGGACGAAATCGACGAACTGATCGCCACGGCGGAGGACATCCTCGCAAACCCCGTCAAGTACCAGGACGCCTGCGCCCACAAGCAGCTGGCCACGTTGTTCTTCGAGCCCTCCACCCGCACCCGGCTCAGCTTCGAGTCCGCCATGCTGGCCCTGGGCGGCAGCGTGCTGGGCTTCTCCTCCGCCAGTTCCAGTTCCACCTCCAAGGGCGAGACCGTGGGCGACACCGTCCACACCGTCAGCTGCTACGCCGACATCATCGCCATGCGCCACCCCAAGGAGGGCGCGCCCTACGCCGCCGCCCAGGTGGCCGAGGTGCCCATCATCAACGCCGGCGACGGCGGCCACAACCACCCCACCCAGACCCTGACGGACCTTTTGACCATCCACCGGGAGAAGGGGCGGCTGAACGGCTTCACCATCGGCTTCTGCGGCGATTTGAAATTCGGCCGCACCGTCCACTCCCTGGTGAACGCCCTGAGCCGGTATGAGAACATCAACTTCGTCCTCATCTCCCCCACAGAGCTGAAGCTGCCCCGCTATGTCAAGGAGCAGGCCCTGAAATCCCGGAACATCCCCTACACCCAGACCACCGATCTGGAGGCCGTCATCCCCGACCTGGACATCCTGTACATGACCCGGGTCCAGCGGGAGCGCTTCTTCAATGAGGAGGACTATCTGCGGCTGAAGGACAGCTACATCCTGACGCCGGAGAAGCTGGTGAACGCCAAGGCGGACCTGTCCATCCTGCACCCCCTGCCCCGGGTGAACGAGATCTCCGTGGCGGTGGACAAGGACCCCCGGGCGGCCTATTGGAAACAGGTAAAGAACGGCAAGTTCATCCGCATGGCCCTCATCCTGAAGCTGCTGGGCATCCAGGTGTAAAAAGGAGGACAACGACTTATGAATATCGACAGCATCCAAAACGGCGTGGTCCTGGACCACATCCAGGCCGGCAAGAGCATGGACATCTACAAGTACCTGCATCTGGACGAGCTGGACTGCTCCGTGGCCATCATCAAGAACGTCCGCAGCGGCCGGATGGGCAAGAAGGACATCATCAAGATCGACTCCCCCATGGAGGTCGACCTGGACGTGCTGGGCTATATCGACTCCAACATCACCGTCAACGTGATCCGCGACGGCGTGCGGGTGGCGAAAAAGCATGTGGAGCTGCCCCGCAGGCTGGTGAACATCATCCACTGCAAGAACCCCCGGTGCATCACCGTGGCGGAGCCCCAACTGGACGCCATCTTCCTGCTGAGCGACGCGGAGAAGCACACCTACCGCTGCGCCTACTGCGACACAGCGAAGGACAAGAAGAAATTCTAAGAGAATACCCGCCGCCTGTAAACAGGCGGCGGGTATTTTGTCCCTGGCTGACAGCCTTGACACAGGCGGGCGCTCCCCTTATACTGTTTCCGGGCAGCCATGCGCTGTCACATTTCAAAAAAGGAGAATGGCTTTTGTACCTGCGCTTTGCTTCGGTGATTGCGGCCTGACCGGGAGGTCTGTTCCGTAACGCCTGACCTCCCGGAAGTTTTGTTCAACACTTTTGAGGAGGAAGTTTTTCCATGCATGGATCAAAAAATAAGCCTGATTACCGCAAACAGCCCTGCAGCGATGCCTTCACCTGCCGCGTCTGCGGCTGGCCGGTGGGGCCTTCCGGCGCCGGGACGCAGCACCGGAACCACTGTCCCAACTGCCTTTCCAGCGTCCACCTGGACGACGAGCCCGGCGACCGCTCCGCCGGCTGCGGCGGCGTCATGGAGCCGGTGGCCGTCTGGGTGCGGAAGAACCGCGAGTGGGCGGTCATCCACCGCTGCAAGATCTGCGGTGTGCTCCACTCCAACCGGGTGGCGGCGGACGACAACCCCGCCCTGCTCATGAGTTTGGCAGTGAAGCCCCTGGCAAATCCGCCGTTCCCGCTGGACCGGCTGAAGGACTTGCTGTGAGAAGCAAAACAAGGACCTGTTCCTCGAAACAGGTCCTTGTTTTCATGTTTTTATGAAGGGGCTGGTTCAGGACGCCTTGTGATATTCACCGCCGGCGCACTTCCAGGGCCAGGTCATATCCAGACGGCACGCCCAGATAGAGGGTCCGTCCTTCTCCGGCTCCGGCAGGGCTAGGGTCTCCGCACAGGTGCAGGCCGGCGGCAGAACGGCCCCGGCGCTCCGCTTGCCCTTTTCTCTCACGGCGCCCCTTCTTAAAGGCCCCGCCACGCCTCGGGACGCAGGCGGCTGAGGTCGTGCTCCGCGGCGTCAATGGTCCGCAGCATGGCCTCCCGGTCGCCGTTCAGCGTACCCTTCAGCACCAGGTAGTTGCTGGCGTGATTCATGCGGAAGACGCTGCCGGGGCTGTCCAGACGCTCCACCAGCAGGCGGGTCTCCTCCAGCACCTGGGGCTGGGTCAGCAGACGGAAGCTGCCGTCGTGGACCCAGGTATACAGGGGCGTCCCCGGCTCCACCATCAGCGTCAGCATGCCGATATACTCCGGGTTCATGGCGTTGAACGCTTCGGCGGTCTCAACGGCGTGGCGCTCCAGCAGCATTGGTCCGCCCAGGCCGGTGATGGCGGTGACGGACAGGGCGATGCCGTTCCGCCGCACCTTTTGGCCCATCTCGATGATCTCCGCCGCGCCGTGGCCCTTGCGCATCAGTTTCAAAACCTCGTCACAGCCGGATTCCAGGCCCATGTACACCATGGTCAGGCCCTTTTCCCGCAGCGTCCGCAGCTCCTCGTCGGTGCGGATGCGGATGGAGGCGGGGGAGGCGTAGCTGGTGACCCGCTGGCACTCCGGGAACAGCTCCCGGATGGTGTCCAGAATGGTGTACAACTCTCCGGCCTTGCGCACCAGGGCGTCGCCGTCCGCCAGAAATACCTTGTCCACATGCCGGTAGGTCTGCCGGGCGATGCGGAAGTCCTCCAGCACTTCCTCCAGAGGCCGGAGGGCAAACCGCTTCTCCTTGTACATGCTGCAGAAGGCGCAGGTGTTGTGGCTGCACCCGTAGGTCACCTGGACAATGAGGCTGTACGCCTCGGAGGGGGGGCGGTAGACGCTGCCGTAATATCTCATACGCCCAGCTTCTCCAGGGCGGCCAGCTTCAGGCAGACGCAGAACACGGCGATGGCCTGCTCCAGCTCCTCCACGGGGGGCAGGGACGGGGCGATGCGGATATTGCTGTCCTGGGGATCCTTGCCGTAGGGGAAGGTGGCGCCGGCGCCGGTCATGGTGACGCCCGCCTCCCTGCACAGCGCCAGTGTGCGCTTGGCGGTGCCGGGCATGGCGTTCAGGGACACGAAGTAGCCGCCCTTGGGCCGCCGCCAGGAGGCGATGTCCAGGGGAGCGATCTCACGGTCCAGGGTGTCCACCACGGCCCGGAACTTGGGGCCCATGATGGCGGCGTGCTTCTTCATCAGCTCCAGGGTGTGGGCCTTGTCCTTCAGGTACAGGACGTGACCCTGCTGATTCACTTTGTCGAAGCTGATGACCTGGACGGTCAGCAGCTTTTCCATATAGGCCATGTTGGCCTCGGAGCAGGCGAAGCAGGCAATGCCCGCGCCGGGCAGCGTCACCTTGGAGGTGGAGGCGAACTCGAACACCATGTCGGGGCTGCCGGCCTCGGCGCACAGGGCCAGGATGTCGGGGAACTCCACATAATCGCCCTCGAACTCGTGGATGCAGTAGGCGTTGTCCCACATGATGAGGAAATCGGGAGCGGCAGGCTTCAGGGCGGCCATGCGGCGGATGGTCTCATCGGAGTAGATGATGCCGTCGGGATTGGAGTACTTGGGCACGCACCAGATGCCCTTGACGGCGGGATCCTTCACGGCGGCCTCCACGGCGTCCATATCGGGGCCGCTGTCGGTCATGGGGATAGTGACAAGGTCGAAGCCGAAGGACTCCGTGACCTTGAAGTGGCGGTCATAGCCGGGGGCGGGGCACAGCCACTTCACGGTCTCCTCCTTGCACCAGGGGCGCTCGCTGTGGAGCAGGCCGTGGGTATAGGCCTTGGAGATGGTGTCGTACATCAGCTGCAAACTGGCGTTGCCGCCCACGAACACCTGGGAGGGCCTGCAGCCCAGGATGTCGGCGAACAGCCGCTTGGCGGCGGGGATGCCGGACAGTTCGCCGTAGTTGCGCACGTCGATGCCGTCGGACACATAGTCCTCCGGCTTCCGCATCAGCTCAAAAATGTCGCTCACCAGGTCCAGCTGGGCCTTGCCGGGCTTGCCCCGGGCCATGTTCAGGCTCAGGCCCCGGGCCTTCAGCTCCTCGAATTCCTTATGCAGCCGGGCGTACTCCGCCTTGCGCTCCTCAGCGGTCATCTTGGGATAAGCGGTCATAAAAATCATCCTTTCGTGCGATTTTATATCCCTTACAGTATACCCACTTTTTCCGCCGCTTGCAAGGCCCGATCCCTCGTAAAAACCACCACAAAAAAGGCCCGCCCCACCGTTATTTTCGGCGGGGCGGGCCTTGCCGCTCACATGCAGCAGCTGCAGCTTCCGCTGGTCTCCGCGCTGTCGGCGCAGGCGATGGCGGGATCGTCGGGGCTGACCGTCACGCTGTACCGGATGGGGACGGCCACGCAGAGCCGCTGGGTCATGGTCACCGTGCAGCTGGTGCCCTCGTCATTGGTCACACAGGCGGCGCTGGGCGAGCCCTGGCAGGTGATGGTGGCGGTCCCCACCGTGGCGATGGGGGTCAGGGTCAGCGGCGCGGCAACGTCCACACACTGCGTGCCGATCTTGTTACAGCCGCTGGGCTGGCAGGAGTCCTCCGCCTGATAGGGCAGGATGGGCTCATGCTCATAGGCTTCGCTGATATGCAAAACGGATCCCTCGCTTCCTTGAGATTGCGCCCGCACAGCCGGGCGCATCCCATCCTATGCGGGCAGGCGTGTCCCGGCCCCAAAACCCGCCGGGATTTTGGGAATCCCCCTTTATCTTTTGGTCAAACCATGTTATAATTTCGTTAAATTTCAGAGTGATTTGAGAGGGCCGCTATGGACGAAAAACAGGAACAGAAATTTCACCAAATGACGGAGACGCCGGTGGGACGGCTGATCTGCCGTCTGGCACTCCCCTGTATCATCAGCATGCTGGTCACCGCCTTTTACAATATGGCGGACACTTTTTTTGTGGGCATGCTGAAAAGCAACAGCGCCACCGGCGCCGTGGGCGTGGTCTTTTCCATGATGGCCATCATCCAGGCGGTGGGCTTTTTCTTCGGCCACGGCAGCGGCAACTTCATCTCCCGGGAGCTGGGCAGGCACAATTTTGAGGACGCCTCCAACATGGCCGCCACCGGCTTTTTCTCCGCCCTGGCCGCGGGGCTTGTCATCTGCGTGCTGGGGCAGCTCTTTCTGGAGCCCCTGGCCTATCTGCTGGGATCCACGGACACCATCCTGCCCTATGCCAAGGCGTATCTGCGGGTCATCCTGCTGGGCGCGCCGTGGATGACCGCCTCTCTGGTGCTGAACAACCAGCTGCGCTTTCAGGGCAGCGCGGCCTACGCCATGGTGGGCATCGCCAGCGGCGCCGTGCTGAACATCGGCCTGGACCCGCTGCTGATCTTCGTGTTCGACATGGGCATCGCCGGGGCCGCCTGGGCCACCATCGCCAGCCAGTTCGTCAGCTTCTGCCTGCTGCTGGCGGGCTGCACCCGGGGCGGCAACCTGCACATCCATATCTCCCGTGTCCAGCTGAAGGGCTCCTACTACGCCATGATCATCAAGGGCGGCCTGCCCTCCCTGGCCCGGCAGGGGCTGGCCAGCGTCGCCACCATCTGCCTGAATTCCGCCGCCAAGCCCTATGGGGACGCCGCCATCGCCGCCATGAGCGTGGTCCAGCGCATCATGATGTTCGGCAGCTCCGCCATGATCGGCTTCGGCCAGGGCTTCCAGCCCGTCTGCGGCTTCAACTACGGCGCCAGGCTGTACAGGCGGGTGAAGGACGGCTTCTGGTTCTGCGTCAAAAGCTCCACGGTCTTTCTGCTGGCGGTCAGCGCCCTGGGCTTCGCCTTCGCCCCCCAGCTGGTGGCCCTGTTCCGGGACGACCCGGAGGTCATCGCCATCGGCGCGGCCGCCCTGCGGTTCCAGTGCGTCACCTTCTGCTTCAACGGCTGGATCGTCATGAGCAACATGATGCTCCAGACCATTGGCCGCACCGTCCCCGCCACCTTCCTGGCCATGGCCCGGCAGGGCGTGTTCTTCATCCCCCTGGTGTGGATCCTCTCCCACGCGCTGGGCCTGCTTGGCATCCAGATGACCCAGATGGTCTCCGACTGCCTGACCCTGGTCTGCGCCATCCCCATCCAGGGAAAGATCCTGCGGGAGCTGTCCCCCCGGGGACGCTCCGGAATCTGAACCGCGTCTCCGGCAGCTTCGCCGGAGACATTTTTTGCTTATGCGCAAACGTTTGAAATTTTTGTCGTGAAAGCGCACAGGTTTTAGAAGTGACTTTTGTCCTAAATGTCAAACTTTTTCCAGGACTATTGACTTTATCGCCCTGATATTGCATAATATATCCATCCCCACACCACAGAGACGTGGGATTTTCTTTCACAGTTTTTCGGAAACGTTTGCGTTATCGGGCTGCCCTGACGGGACCTGTTCAACCCCCCGGCACCGGCCCAGGCATACCGCTTCCATGAAGCGGGGATCCCGGCGGCGATCCTGTGGAATGTGATATTGGCAGTCCGGGCCCCCGCTTTTTCTTAAATTTGTTTTCCCCCGCAGCGCAACCTGGTTTGCGTTACTGTTTCTCCTTTCCTTCTATGGCATAAGGGCCCGTGCTTTGGCAGAGGTACGGGCCCTTATGCCGTCCCGAAACGGCCCCGGCTGCCGCAGGCAGCCGGGGCCGTTGTCCTTCAGACCGGCCTGCAGGGAAAAAGCACCGCTCCCGCGGTGCTTTTTCCTTCCATATGCCATATGTATCTCAATACAACTCCCTGATGTAGTTCTCCACATCCGCGCGGGTACCCATGAAGGGTCCCGGGGTCTCCATCTTCAAAGAGACCAGGGCGGTGGCGGTCTTGAGGGCGGTGGGGATGTCCTGCGTCAGCCGCTCGTTGATATAGCCGGCAAACGTGGTGTCACCCCGGCCGGTGCGGCCGGACATGTTCCGGGACTTGATGGGGCAGGTGTAGATCTCCTTGCCGTCATACACCAGGACCTCGGTGTTGTGGGTGATCATAATCTCCTTGGCACCCCAGCCGTACAGCATTTTGGCGGCGGCCACCCGGTCGTCGGTGCCGGTGAGGATCTCCGCCTCGGCAGCGTCGGTCTTCAGGAAGCGGACGTAGGGCAGCATCTCGCGCTTGGCCGCCCAGTCGTGGTATACCATGCCGCCGTTCTCCACCCAGCGCAGCATGGTCTGCACGTCAATGGCCACCATGGCGTGCTTGGCGGCGAAGGGGATCATCTCGTCGGTGATGTCGCCCCCCACTAGGCCCGCCAGGTGCCAGATGGCGGCGTCGATCTCCGGGACCTCGTCGGTGCGGTAGGGCTCGATCACACTGTCCACCGTGGAGGTGCGGCGCTCCCGGTCTGGGGTGTGGTACACGTTCTTGGTCACGAATGAGGTTTTGCTGTGCAGGGGGAACACGGTGACGTTGGGGGCGTCGGCAAAGGCGGCCGCCATGTCGATCTGGGTGGTGTCCGCCTTGGGCAGCACCGCGATCTTGTGGCCCATGTTGGCTGCGGCGAAGCCGGAGTAGTACACCGCGCCGCCCACGGCGCGGACGGTGGTGCCGTCGTAGTCCACATTGGTGTCCTGGGCGACCTCGCCGATGATGAGGGAATCGAACTGACTCATATTGGAATGACCTCCTTGCGCCTGACAGGCGCTTTGTAATTGACAAATGCGGGATCCCCCGTTATCTGCCTTCGCTCCGCAGCGCCTCGTCCGCGTCCACAAAGGACTGGAAGCCGGGGCTCCACAGCCGGAATTGGCGGGTTTCGATCATGCGCTTGTAGGCGAAGGAATCCGTGACCCGCGACTGCAGGATCACGCCTGCGCCGGCCTCGTCCCCGGCCTGGTGGGTGTCGGACCCGGCCAGGCGGTAAAAGCCGGGATGGCGGCGGCACAGGTCCAGCGCCAGGCTGCTGTGGTTTTCATGACGGGGGTTGCTGTTGATGATCTCGGAGCCGTCCACGGCGTCCTCGAACACCGTGGTGTTGCCGTCCCGATAGGGGTGGGCGTGGATGATGAGGACCTGGTTGTGGTACCTGTCGTAGAATTCCCGGGCGCTCATGCAGCAGATGTAGGGGTTGGAGCGGAGCCACTGCTCGTCGATGCCGTAGACCAGGTAGTCGTTGTCGTTTTCCGGAAAGCGCAGCTCGGCGCCCAGAATGACGTCGAAGCCCACCTCGTCGCCCCGCTTCTTGGAGGCGCGGTAGCCGGAGAGATAGTGGTCCATCACCGCGTCCCAGCTGTGGTGGGTATCGATGCGGGAGAGGTACTCCGGGTGGAGATGGTCCGTGACCACCAGGCCGGAAAAGCCCTTCGCCACATAGCGGTCCACCACCTCGGCGGCGGGCAGGTGGCCGCACCTGCTGGTCTCCGCGGTGTGGGTGTGGGGATCGTACAGATAGCCGTTCATATTGCCTCTACTCCCTTTTCATGACAGGAACCCGGCACAAGGCCGGGTATCCCGGTTTTGGACGCAGCCGCCCCGCCCTCAGTCCAGCGCGCGGCAGGTGCCGCGCTTGATGAGGGTGGGCATCAGGATCTGATGCACATAGCCCTGGGTGCCGTTTTCGATCTTGTCCCGCAGCATGTCCACCGCCTGGACCGCCATCTCCCGCTTGGGCTGCTCGATGGTGGTCAGTTCGATCCGGGGCAGCCCCGTGGAGGGGATGTTGTCAAAGCCGATCAGGCTCAGCCGGCCGGGAACGTCGATGTGCAGCTCGTCCGCCGCCTTCAGAATGCCCAGGGCGTTGGAGTCCGTGGAGGCAAAGATGGCAGTGTAGTCGATGGGCCTGGCAAACAGCTCCCGCGCCATCTCATAGCCGTTGTTGATGGAGGAACGGGAGAACTCGCTGTTGAAGAACTTCTGCTGGAGACCCAGCTCCTGGCAGGCCTTCATATAGCCCTCCGCCCGGAGCTGGTGGGTGGTGGAGTGGCGGCGGCCGAAGTACAGAATGTCCCGGTGCCCCAGGTCGTAGAGGTACTTGGTGCCGATGTAGGTGCCCCGGCTGTTGTCGGCGGCCACATAACTCTGGGGCTGGTCCCGCAGGTTCTCGCTGAGGAACACTGTGGGCACCTGGTCGGTGTAAGCCCGGATGTTCTCATAGGTCCTGGGACTCTGGGGCACGATGAGGATGCCGTCCACCTGGCGGCCCAGCAGCAGCTTGACCACGGTCTTCTCCTGCTTCAGATCGGGGCCGGAGTTGCACAGCATGATGTTGTAGCCGTGGGCCCGGGCGCTCATCTCCGCATAATAGGCCAGCTCCGACATGAACTGGTTGTCAATGGAGGGGACCACCAGGCCGATGAGGTCCGTCTTTTTCATGACCATGGAGCGGGCCACATAATTCGTCGTATAACCCATCTCGTCACAGAGCTTGATGATGCGCTCCCGGGTGTCGCTGCCGATTTGGGGACTGCCGGACAAGGCGCGGGAGACCGTGGCGTAGGACACGCCGGCAGCCTTCGCAACATCCTTCAAGGTCACACTTTTCATATGGTATCTCCCTCTCTGCAAGGCAGAAAATCGTAAACGTTTCCGTTTTATTTTTTGCAGCCGATGGCCGCAGAAGGCCCCTTCGGCTGTTTAATAAAAGAATATATGATTTTCTCCCCAATGTCAATAACATTCTGATTTTTTCATGCTTTTGGGCAGAAAAACGAAAATCTCGCCTACTCTTTGGCATTTGGCATATTGACAAATCCTCCCCACTTATTTAGAATAAAACCTGTAAAAGGTCGCAAACGTTTACAAACTGTGTCAGGGAGCCAGTGAGGCCGGGACCGCCATGTATCCCGCACTCCGTGCCCCCGGAAAGGAGGGACGTTTATGATCCGTGCAGTCCTTTTCGACGTCGGCGGTACGCTCCATGAGGTCCGCCACGACCAGGAGATGGCCGACCGCTACTCCCAGCGGCTGCTGGACATCCTGTCGGAGCGCGGCATCGCGCTTCCCATCGACGCGGCGGCGCTGACGCCTCTGCTCCACGAAAACGCCGAAACCTACAAGCACTGGTCGGAGGAGTCCCGTGTGGAGCTGCCCGCCCCCCGCATCTGGAACGAGTTCTATTTGAAGGATTTCCGGATCGGCGAGGCGTTTCTTGCCCCCATTGCGGAGGAGCTGTCCTGGATGTACGACGCCACCCGGGTGAAGAACGTGCCCCGGCCCCACATGCGGGAAACCATCGAGACCCTGCATCAGATGGGGATGGTCCAGGGCATCATCAGCAACATGATCTCCACCTCCTTCGTCCCCCGTCTGGCGGAGGATTACGGCATCAGGCAGTACATGTCCTGCCTGGTCATCTCCGCCGCCGCGGGCATCCGCAAGCCGGATCCCGCCATCTTTGAGCTGGCTGCCTCCCGGTGCGGCGTCCCCTGTTCGGAGATGGCCTATGTGGGCGACACCCTCTCCCGGGATGTCCTGGGCTGCCGGAACGCCGGAGTGGCCCTCAGCATCCAGATCAAAAACCCCTCCATCGCCCACCGGGACACCGCTTTCGCCGGCACCGGCCTGGCGCCGGACGTCCTGATCGGGGATCTTGCCGAGATCCCCGGCATCATCCGCTCCCATAACGAGGCATAACAAATTGATATACATATTAAGGAGGAACTCATCATGACCCCCGAGATCAAAACCATTTTCTTTGACGTCGGCAACACGCTCCGCATCGTGGTGAAGGACCAGGCCTTTATCGACCAGGCCGAGGCCGGCCTGATGGAGCTGATCCAGACCAAGGAGACCCATGACGAACTGTTCGCCAAGCTGGAGGAGCGGTGGAAGAAGTACCGCAAGCAGTCCAAGACCACTCTGCTGGACGCCTCCGAGGGCGAGCTGTGGACCCAGTACATGCTGCCTGACTACGACCCCAACATGGTCTTTGCCAACGCCGCCCGCCTGACCCGCCTGTGGCGCGACCACGACGGCCGCCGCGTGGCCCGTCCCGACGCTGTGGCCACCTTGAAGGAGCTGTGCGCCAGGGGCTACACCCTGGGCATCATCGCCAACACCGTCACCGAGACCGAGATCCCCGACTGGATGGCCGCCGACGGCGTGGCCCAGTGCTTCAAGACCACCATCCTGTCCTCCAAGGTCCGCCTGCGCAAGCCCGATCCCGACATCTACCACCTGGCCTGCCGCTGCATCGGCACCCCGGAGGCCAACTGCGCCTACGTGGGCGACAACCCCGTCCGGGATGTGGAGGGCACCCAGGCTGCGGGCTTCGGCATGATGATCCGCATCGACGAGCCGGACACCCTGAACAACGAACACGCCACCGGCAAGGAGTTCACCCCCGACCACGTGATCACCGCCCTGTCTGAGCTGCTGGACATCTTCCCCGCCCGTAATTGACAGAAGGAGGCCCCATTTCCATGGATCAGAACAAGCGTTACAAAGCGGTATTCTTCGACCTGGGCGGCACTCTCCGCATCGCCCTGCTGGAGGAGCCCTATATGAAGCACGCCCGCCGGAAGATGGCGGAGATCGCCGGCTCCCCCGTCCCCTACGAGGAGTTCTACCAGATGATCGAGGAGCGCTACGAGCCCTACCGCAAGTGGGCCCTGGGCGAGAACAAGGAGTCCGGCGACGAGGAGCTTTGGTGCAAGTGGCTGCTGCCCGACTATGACCAGGCCCGCATCAAGCAGGTCTGCCATGAGCTGAGTTTCCAGTACCGCCAGTGCAAGGGCCGCCGCGTCGTCGTGGATGGCGGCGTGGAGGTCATCAAGGGGCTCCATGACCGGGGCTACCGCCTGGGCATCATCTCCAACCTGATCGGCGAGAACGAGGTTCCCGACTGGCTGGAGGAGGACGGCCTGGACCAGTATTTCGACTCCGTGATCCTCTCCTCCGTGTGCCACATGCGCAAGCCCTGCGGCGAGATTTATCAGCTCTGCGCCAAAGAGATGGGCGTGGACCTGGCGGACTGCGTGTCCGTGGCCG
>JAUNGH010000050.1:0-7765 GCA_030524605.1 Oscillospiraceae bacterium
GCTGTACCACTGCGGGGACAGCCTCTCCGGCATCGGGGGGGAGCTGCGGCCCGGCATCGTCCACCGCATCGACCGGGACACCTCCGGCCTGATCATTGCGGCGAAAAACGATTTTGCTCACCAGAAGCTGGCGGCCCAATTGCAGGACCACACCCTGGCCCGCATCTACGAGTGCATCGCGGTTGGGAATCTGCGGGAGGACGCGGGAACCGTGGACGCCCCCATCGGGCGGCACTCCACCGACCGGAAGAAGATGGCGGTGGTATCCAACGGCCGCCCCGCTGTCACCCACTGGGCCGTGCTGGCCCGGTACCCCGGTTTCACTTATGTGCAGTGCCGCCTGGAGACGGGGCGGACCCATCAGATCCGCGTCCACATGGCCCACATCGGCCACCCCATCCTGGGGGACACGGTGTACGGCGGCAGAAAGCCCGTTCCCGGCCTGCAGGGCCAGTGTCTCCACGCCGTGGGGCTGCGGTTCATTCACCCCCGGACGGGGGAAGCCGTAGAGCTGCGCTGCGAACTGCCCCCGGAGTTCCGGGAGCAGCTGCGGAAGCTGGAAAACCGGCGGTAAATTCGTCAATATACGCGAAAAACCGGCCCTTTGGGCCGGTTTTTGATTATTGGCGCTCTTTTTTCAGCTTGCGGATGTCCTCCCCAAAGAAGGGCAGCAGCTCGTACTCCCCCTCAATGCGGGAGGCGATCTGGGGCGAGTAGCGGCGGCCCAGCTCCCGGGGCATCAGATTCGTGTTCAGGATGGTGGAGCGCTTTTCCATCAGCCGGGTGTTGACGATCTGATACAGCGCGCTCTGGACAAAGGCGGTGGTCATCTCCGTTCCCAGGTCGTCCAGAATCAGCAGGTCGCAGTTCAGCACCCGCTCCACGTCGGCGGAGGTCTCCCCCTCCTCTCCCCTGCCGAACTTCCGGCTTTCAAACCGCTGGAAGACATGGGCGGCGGTGTCGTACACCACGGAATAGCCCTTGCCGCTGACCTCCCGGGCAATGGCGGCGGACAGGTGGGTCTTCCCCAGCCCCGGTGCGCCGAACAGCAGAAGGTTTTCAGTCCGCTTTCCAAAGCCGTGGGCAAATTCCGCGCAGACCTCGTAGACCCTCTCCATATTCTCCCGGGGCGGCATGCCGTTGTCCGTGTCGAACCGCTCCGAATACCAGTCCAGGGAAAAGGTGTCAAAGCTCTGGCCGCCCAGATCCAGCATGCGGGAAAGCTCCTTCTGCTGCTCCCGGGCGTAATAGCTCCGCAGGCAGCGGCAGACCCGGCCGCCGCGGTACCCGGTGTCCCCGCAGAGGGCGCAGGTGGGCTTCTCCTCCAGGCAGTCCGCAGCCAGGCCCATGCGGGCCAGCAGCTGCCGCTTCTCTTCCTGGAGGCGCAGGTTCTCCTCCCGCAAAACCTCCACCGCCGGGCCGGGATCCGTGCCGTGGCGCAGGGCGCTGGAGATGATGCGGCTCATGGTTGCGCGCAGCTCGGCGTCGATCTCCCGCAGGCGGGGCTGGCGGCGGAAAACGCCCTCCCGCCGCTCCTGAAACCGCGCCTCCCGGGCCTGCTTGTCCGCCTCAAACCGCTGGAGCGCAAGGTGCATGATCCTTCCGTCGTATGCCATGTGTCGTCACCCCCTGTTTCTGTGCAGGCTCTGCACATACTGCCGCAGCTCCCCGGCGGACGATTGCTCCGGCTGGGCCTTGGCCGCCGGGCGGTCGCCCCGCTCCACCTCCTCCAGGGTGTGGAGCCCGGCCGCGTGCCAGCGCTTCAGGATGCCGTTGCAGTAAGGCCACTTCAGTTCGTGGCACTTCAAAACCGTCTTGTCGTAGGCCAGGGCCACGGTCTCCGGCGGGAAGCCCATCTCCTGCCAGGCGGTGAGGTACTTCTCCTCCGAGGCGACCGGAAGCCGGTCCCCCAGCCGCAGGGCCTGCATGTATCTGGGCAGAGCGCCCTGGCGCTCCGTGTACTTTTTCAGATACTCCACCGCCGCCCGCTGGGTGTCGATGCCCATGCGGGCCCAGGCGTAGCCCTCCTTCTCGATCTGCCGCAGGGTGGGGCGGCGGCCCTCGCCGTAGCGGCGGCGCACCCGCTCGTCGCAGTGGCAGACCAGGAGGTAGATCACGTCGGCGGGCAGGCCCAGGTAGTCGTTCAGCCCCAGCAGGACACCCACGTCCGGCGTGGTCAGCTTCTTGCCCAGCTTCTTCTCCACCTCGGCGGTCAGGCCGCGGAATTCCGCGCTGCCCTCCAGCCGCTCCGCGATATCGGCGCGCTGGTAGGCGGGCTTTTCGTCGGCGGGCTCCAGGGGGATATCCTCCGCCGGGGCGATCAGGCCCAGGACCCGGAGAGTCTCCTCCGCCGTTTCGATGCGGGGGCGGTCCCACCGCAGCTCCCCCGCCAGGGACCGGGGCGGCACGCTGCCGTGGTGCCGCAGGAGGGCCAGATATAAAAGCGCCGCGTCGCCGTCGCCCTTGTCCAGCAGGCGCTTTACCGCCTGGGCGGTCAGCGTGACGCCCTCGTCCGCCGTATGTACCAGCACATTCGCCATGTGGCCCCTCCTCCCCGCTTTGTCGTATCCCCCATTCTACACGAATTTCTCCGGAAGAACAAGCCCTGTCGAAAAAAGTCCGGGGCTGCCAGGGCGCGGCGGGCCGCCCCGCAGCCCTTTTCAAAGGTTTTCGCAATCATTTCCACCGCCGGGATATAAGCCTTCCGTCCGTCATGCACGGCCTCGCGCCCGTCATGGAAATTTTGATATTTGCCACTTATTTTTTACCCTCTCCCTCATATTTCTTTCTGATTGTGAATTTTTTCAAAATCTCCTGTTTTTTTCTGGCACTGTCTCCGGCCTTATGGTATACTGTAGGCTGTGAAAATGGGTGGCATCCGCCCTTTTATCAAAACTAAGGGGGAATTTTTCATGGCAAACCGCGTGGTCGTCACGATCTGCGGCGAGGAATACACCTTCGTGGCGGAGGAATCCGCGTCCTACATGCAGAAGGTCGGCACCTATGTCGGCGACAAGATGCAGGAGGTCCTGGTGGGCGCCAAGGTTGGCCGCACCGACGCCGCCGTCCTCACCGCCGCAAATATTGCGGACGAGCTGTTCAAGGCCCAGGCCGCCGCGGAGCAGCTCCGCAGCCAGATCAAGGGCTATCTGGACGAGGCCGGCAAGGCCCAGGCCGAGGTCAGCGAGCTGAAGCGGGAGGTCTTCCGCCTCCAGCAGAAGCTGGACAGCCGGAACAAGGGATGAAACCGGAACTCCTCGCCCCTGCCGGGTCGCCGGAGTCCCTGCGGGCCGCCGTGCAGAACGGGGCCGGCGCGGTGTATCTGGGCTGGGGCGATTTCAACGCACGCCGGGGCGCCAGGAATTTCTCGGACGGAGAGTTCGCGGACGCGCTGGCCTATTGTCACGTCCGGGGCGTGCGGGTGTTTTTGACCCTGAACACCCTGGTGACGGACCGGGAGCTGCCAAAGGCCCTGGAAACCGCCGCCGCTGCCTGCCGCCTGGGCGTGGACGCCGTTCTGGTCCAGGACTGGGGCCTGTTCGACCTGCTGCGCCGCGCCCTGCCGGACCTGCCTCTCCACGCCAGCACCCAGATGAGCGTGTTCACCTCCGGCGGCGCCATGGAAATGGCCGCCGACGGCTGTGAGCGGGTGGTCATCGCCCGGGAGTGTTCCAAGGAGGACACCGCCGCCATCTGCCAAAACTGTCCCGCCGAGGTGGAGGTCTTCGTCCACGGCGCGCTGTGCATGTGCTACTCCGGCCAGTGCGCCATGAGCGCCCTGATCGGCGGCCGCTCCGGCAACCGGGGCCGCTGCGCCCAGCCATGCCGCCTGCCCTACGGCGTCAACGCCCCGGCCAAGAAGGGCTATCCCCTGAGCCTGAAGGACAGCTGCCTGGCCCGCGAGCTGCGGGACATGGCCGGTATGGGCGTAGCCTGCCTGAAGCTGGAGGGCCGGATGAAACGGCCCGAATATGTGGCCGTCATCACCCGTATCTACGCCCGCCTGCTGGAGGAGGGCCGCGCCCCCACCTCCGCCGAGGAGGCGGAACTTGCACGGGCCTTCTCCCGTTCCGGCTTCACCGACTGGTACTGGCAGGGCAGGCACGGCGCCGGAATGTTCGGCACCCGTCCGGAGAACGCGCCGGACCCCAAAGAGCTGTTTGACGCGGCAAAAGCCGTTTATGAGAGGGACGATCTGCGCACCGTCCCGGTGCGCTTTACCTGCGGGATCAGGGCCGGCGCTCCCTGCGCCCTGACGGCTGCAGATCCGGACGGGCACACTGTCACGGTGGCCGGTCCCGTGCCGGAGGCCGCCCGGAACCGGGCCGTCTCCGCCGGGGAGATCGAAGAACGCCTGAAAAAAACCGGCGGCACCGCCTTCCGCTGTGAACGGGCCGATGTGACGGTGGACGACGGTTTGTCCCTTCCCGCCAGCGCCGTCAACGCTTTGCGGCGGGACGCTCTGGCGGCCCTGGCCGCCGCCCGCGCCGCGCCGCCTGTCCGCCGGGAGCTGCCCGCGCCGCCCCTGCCGGATATCAACTGCGCGGCGGACACGCCGCGGCTGACGGTCTCCGTCACCAACGCCGCCCAGCTGACCGGCGGGCTGCTGGATCTCCATCCCGCCCGGACTTATGTGCCGCTGGAGCTGCTGGCGGATTTCCCCGCCCTGCCCCGGGGCGAGACGGAGTGGTGCGCCATCCTGCCCCGCGTCTGGCGGGACAGGGATGAAGCCGGGCTGCGCCGCTGGCTGGACAAGGCCCGTGCCATGGGTGTCACCGGGGTCCTGCTGGGCAATATCGGCCACCTGCCCCTGGTGCGGGACGCGGGGCTGGCGCTGTACGGCGACTTCGGCCTGAACGTGTTCAACGCCCGGTCCCTGGACTATCTCCGGGGCAAGGGGCTGGCCTCCGCCTGCGTGTCCTTCGAACTGCGGTCCGCCCAGATCCGGGACATGCAGAAGCTCCTGCCCGCCGAGGCCATCGTCTACGGCCGCCTGCCGCTGATGATTACGGAGAACTGCCTGATCGAAAACAGCGGCGGCTGCCGCTGTGACCGCCCCAATTTCCTGAATGACCGCACCGGCGCCGCCTTCCCCCTGCTGCCCGCCTACGGCCACCGCACCGAGGTCCAGAACAGCAAGGTCCTCTGGCTGGCGGACCGCCCGGACTGGAAGCGGCTGGGTCTCGCCTATGCCCGGCTGCGTTTTACCACGGAGCCGCCCGAGGAATGCGTCCGGGTGTTCCGGGCCTATCTGGACGGCGCGGCGGCCCCCGGGGCGTTTACCCGGGGCTTGTATGAGCGGGGCGTGGAGTGACGATGTGGGACAGACTTGCACAGAATGCCGTTTTTTGATTATTATTGGGGCTGACGGTCATCGGCGAGTTTTTCGTGCCCGCCCTGCTGTCCCGCCGGGCCCCGGACTACCGGCCCGGCGTCATGGCGGTCAGCGTTTTCGGACGGGCCGGGGGCCCCGCCGCCCGGATCTACAACGCCTGGCTGATCTGGCTGGGGCTTTTCCTGCTGACTGCCGCGCCGGTCTATTACAAGGCCCCGGCGCCGCTTTACACCGCGCACGGCGCAGGCTCATCCGACAGGATAACCCCCTTGTTCCAATACAAATCGTATAATACCAGCCCGCTATTACAAAACATCATCACATTTTGGAGTTTTACATGGAAGAAATCAAGGTAAAATATTTCACAGACGACATTGACGAGCTGTGCTATGTGGCAGGCAAATCCGACTGGATCGACCTCCACACCTCCGAGGAAGTGACCCTGAAGGCCGGAGAGTTCCGCCTGATCCCCCTGGGGGTGGCCATTGCCCTGCCGGAGGGCTACGAGGCCCACATCGTCCCCCGCAGCTCTACCTTTAAAAACTACGGCATTCTGCAGACCAACTCCATGGGCGTGGTGGACTGCTCCTACTGCGGCGACAACGACCAGTGGCGGATGCCGGTCTACGCCACCCGGGATGTGACCATCGAGAAAAACGCCCGCATCTGCCAGTTCCGCATCATGAAAAACCAGCCGCCGCTGACCTTCACCCGGGTGGAGCGCCTGGACGGCCCGGACCGGGGCGGCTTCGGCTCCACCGGAAAATAAAGCGAGGTACACCCATGGCAAAGATTGTTTTGGCCTCCGGCTCCCCCCGGCGGCAGGAGCTGCTGCGGCGCATCGGCATTACGGAGTTCGACATCCGGGTGCCGGAGACGGAGGAAACCTATCCCGACGGCCTGACGCCCCGCGAGATTGTGGAGTACATCTCCCGGGAAAAGGCGGACGCCGCCATGAAGCTGTGCAGTGACGGCGAGATCGTCATCACCGCCGACACCATGGTGTTTCTGGATGACCAGCGCCTGGGCAAGCCCGCGGACGAGGACGACGCCCTGCGGATGCTGACGGCTCTCCAGGGCCGTCACCACACCGTCTGCACCGGCGTGACCGTGCGCCAGGGCGGCCGATCCATCACGGAGAGCGAATCCACCGAGGTCTATTTCCGCCCCGCCACGGAGGCGGAGCTGCGGGGCTACATCGCCACCGGCGAGCCCATGGACAAGGCCGGGGCTTACGGCGTCCAGGGCAAGGGCGCGCTGCTGGTGGAGCGGCTCAACGGCGACTTTTTCAACGTGATGGGTCTGCCGGTGCTGCGGCTGAGCCGGATGCTCGGCCGGTTCGGCATTGCCTTTTTCGACTGAGCCGCGCCCCGCTCCATTTCCTTTATGCCCCTCTTAAGGAGGACTTGATTTGAAAAACTTCCTGAAAAATCATGGTCTTTGGGTCCTGTTCGCCGCGGCGGTCATCGCCGTGGCTCTGGCCGCCATGTCCGCCCTCAGCAACACCTCCTCCCCCCTGGCCAACGCGGCCAACGTCGTGGCCTCCCCCTTCCGCTCCGCCTACACCGCCGTCGCCACCTGGTTCAACGACAAGCAGAACTACTACCGGGATACCACGGCGCTGGAGGAGGAAAACGCCGCCCTGCGCAGGCAGGTCGCCGAGATGGAGGAGACCGTGCGGCAGGCGGAAGCCGCTCTGGATGAGAACGGGCGCCTGCGGGAGCTTTTGAACCTGCGGGAACAGCGCCGGGACCTGAGCGACCTGGAGGCCGCCTATATCACGGAGCACGACGTCTCCAACTGGACCTCCTCCCTGACGCTGGACAAGGGCACCGTCCACGGCGTGGAGCCGGGCGACTGCGTGATCGACGAGACCGGCGCCCTGGTGGGCATCATCAGCAAGAGCGGCACCAACTGGTCCACCGTGCTCACCCTGGTGGACACGGACACCTCTCTGGGCGCCCAGGTGTTCCGCACCAAGGATCTGGGGGTGGCCCAGGGGGACTTCTCCCTGATGGGGGAGGACCGGCTGCGGCTGGACTATCTGCCCGCCGACTGCCAGCTGCTGGGCGGCGACCTGGTGGTGACCTCCGGCCTGGGCGGGGACTATCCCTCCGGCCTTGTCATCGGCTCCGTGGAGGAGGTCCAGGTGGACGACTCCGGCGCTGCCTCTTACGCGATCCTGGCCCCTGCCGTGGACTTCGCCTCCCTGACGGAGGTCTTTGTCATCAAGTCCTTCGACATTGTGCCCTGAGACGCGGCAAGCTCCATATCCCTCGTGCCCGCCTGCCGGCGAACCCTCGCCCTTTCCGCCGCTCCGTCTCTTCCCCGCCGAATCCGCTTCGCCGGAGGCCCATGTCTCATATCTTAGTCATAAGGAGGTCCGCCGCCTGTGCTGGCCCGTAACGAAACCATTTTCAAATGGGCGCT
>JAUNGH010000050.1:7865-12820 GCA_030524605.1 Oscillospiraceae bacterium
AAGGAGGTCCGCCGCCTGTGCTGGCCCGTAACGAAACCATTTTCAAATGGGCGCTGTACGCCGCCGCAACGGTGCTGTGCCTTCTGGTGCAGGGGGCTGTCTGCCAGCGGATTACCGTCTGGGGCGTCATCCCCTTTGTCTATCCGCTGCTGGCGGTGATTCCCGCCGCCTATGAGGGCCCCGTGCCCGGCACCGTGTTCGCCCTGGCGGTGGGCGTGGTGTGCGATCTGCTGCTGCCGGGGAGCAGTCCCTGCTTCTACACCCTGCTGTTCCCCCTGACGGGGCTGTGCGCGGCCCTGATGTCCCAGAGCCTGCTGCCCGCCGGGGCGCTCTGCTCCCTGACCGGGACCGCCGCCGCCTTTTTGCTGACGGGCGCAGCCCACGGCCTGCTGCTGTGGATGCACGGCAAGACCGCCTGGGGCGCCTGCGCCTTCGTGGCGCTGCGGGAATTCTGCGTCACCGCGCCGCTGGTGATCCCCGTCACCCTGCTATACCGGGCTGTGTACCGGAAAACCCATTTGGACGACTGACAAAAGGAGCATCCATGGACCGCAAAGAGACCCAACATACGCGCTTGTACCTGCTGGCAGGCTTTCTGGCAGCGGTGCTGCTGGTCTACCTGGGCGTTTTGTACGACACGCAGGTAAACCACTATGACGACTATCTCGCCAAATCCATCCGCTCCATCGCCCGGGAGGAGAAGGTGGAGTCCTCCCGGGGCATCATCACGGACCGGAACGGCCGCCCCCTGGTGACCAACCGCTCCACCTATGCCCTGACCTTCGACGCCAGCCTGCTGAAAAGCGGGGACGACGAGAACGAGGCCATCCTCCGCTTGGTGCAGCTGTGCCAGGACAAGGGCGTGATCTGGAACGACAACCTGCCCATTTCCCGGCAGGCCCCCTTCTCCTATACCGTCGATCAGATGACGGCCATTCAGAAAGGTCGGTTTTTAAACTACCTCCTGTCCCTCAGTGACGTGAAGAAGGCGCTGGGCGAATATCTGCTGGAGCATCCGGAGCTTTTGGACACGAAAGAGGATGAGCCCTCTCCTGCCGCCGGGGAGACGGAGGCCAAAGAACAGGCCCCTGCCGAGACCGCCGCTGACCTGGCAGAACGCCTGACCACCGAGAACCTGACCACCGGGCTTTTGAACGGGGCGGGCATTTCCACTGCCAGGCTGCTGGAGATCATGCGGGAAAACCTGAATATCCCCGCCTCCTTTACCACGGAGGAGGCCCGGCTGGTGCTGGGCGTGCAGTACGAGCTGTCCCTGCGGAAGCTGCCGGACAACACCTATGACGCCTACATCCTGGCCAACGACGTGGACACCACCTTTATCTCCCTGCTCAGCGACGGCAGCTACAAGGGCGCCAAGGTCTCCCGCTCCTCCGTCCGGGAATACGCCACCACCTACGCCGCCCACATCCTGGGCACCGTGGGCCGCATTGAGACCCAGGAGGAAAAAAGCGCCCTGGGCGAGGGCTACGGCTGGGACGACATGGTGGGCAAATCCGGCGTGGAGGCCGCCTTTGAATCGTATCTGAAGGGCACGGACGGGTACCGGGTGGTCTCCAGCAATGCCGAGGGCAAGGTCACCGGCGAGTACTACTCCAAGGCCCCCGTCCCCGGCAGCACGGTGGAGCTGACCATCGATCTGGAATTTCAGCAGGTGGTGGAGGACGCCCTGGCAGAGGTCGTCTCCGACATGAACGCCGAGGACGGCAACACCGCCCGCGGCGCTGCGGCGGCCGTGGTCAAGGTCGGCACCGGCGAGGTGCTCTCTCTGGCCTCCTATCCCACGTATGACCTCTCCACCTACCGCCAGCCGGAGGTCTTTCAGGCTCTGAACACGAACCCCGCAAAGCCCTTTTACAACCGGGCCACCAGCTACCCCTACGCCCCCGGTTCCACCCTGAAGCCCCTGACCGCCGTGGCCGCCCTGGAATCCGGCGCCACGACCCTGACGGAAAAGATCAACGACACCTATACCTGGTACTATCCCGGCGACCCCCAGAGCTATTCCAAGTGCTGGAAGTACGGCGGCCACGGCAGGCTGAACGTCACCCAGGCCATCACCAACTCCTGCAACTACTTCTTCTCCGAGATGGGCTACCGGATGGGGATGGACACCTTCCGGGAATACCTGACTTCCTTCGGCCTGGGGGAGCACACCGGCATCGAGATCGGCGACAACGCCGGCACCCTGCCGGAGAACAGGACCGGCGAAAACCAGGCGCCCTGGGCCGCCTACGGCCAGGCCAACCAGGAGTACACCCCCCTCCAGCTTGCCAACTACATCGCCACCCTGGTCTCCGGCGGCAAGCACTGCGAGGCCCATCTGCTGAAGGCCGTCAAGTCCTATGACAACGCCGACGTCCTGGCTGTGGGCGACACCTCCCCCGTCAACACCGTGGACATCAGCGACAGCACGCTGAACGCCGTGAAAAAGGGCATGTACGACTACACACAGCCCGGCGGCATGGTCTACAGCTATTTTCAGGACTGCGTGGTATCCGCCGGCGCCAAAACCGGCACCGCCCAGCTGGGCGGCAACAAGGAGAACAACGGCGTGTTCGTGTGCTTTGCCCCCTATGAGGAGCCGGAGATCGCCGTTGCCCTGGTGATTGAGCAGGGCGGCGCGGGCGCCGCCCTGGCCTCCACCGCCGTCACGATCCTCAACGCCTATTTTTCCACCGACGAGACCGGCGCCGCCGTCATCGGTGAGAACCAGCTTTTGCAGTGACCCTGGAAGGCCGGCGAAACCGGCTTTCCGGGCGCCGCCGCGCCTATCTTTTCACACTTCTTTACTTTTTCCGCAGGCTGCGCCGGTCTCCGGCCTTCCGCGCAGACCTCATCCACTTCCACAATAAGGAGCCTCATCTATGAGTGAACCATTCGTTTTCGATCCCCGCTGCGAAGCCTGCAAGACCCCCTTCGGGGCTGCGGTCTGCGGGCAGGACATCCTCTTTCGCTGCCGCCCCCTGGCCTGCGAGGGCTTTTCCCATTGCGCCCTGGTGATGCACCACGAATTCGCGGACACCGTCCAGGAAATGGAGCTGGCCCTGACCGGCCCCGAGGGCGACCGCCTGTGCTTTTCCGCCGCCGTCGCCGCGCCGGCGGAGCCGGAGCTGACCTGGTACCACTTCCGCCTCTGGCGGGATGACGGCACCGGCTGCGACCTGGACAGGACCGGCTACCGCAGCGACGGGCAGCTGGACCCCTGGCAGCTGACCACCTATCGGGAGAGCCACACGCCGGAGTGGTTCGGCTCCGGCGTTGTTTACCAAATATTTCCAGACAGGTTCTGCCGTCTTTCCTCCCCGGATCCGGAGGGTATGATCGGAAACCGCTGGGTCCACCGGGACTGGTCGGAGTCCCCGGAGTGGCGGCCCGACCCCGACGGGGAAATCCGGAACCGGGACTTTTTCGGCGGCTCCCTGGCGGGCATTGCCTCCAAGCTGGACGAACTGGCGGCGCTGGGCGTGACGGTGCTCTATTTCTGCCCCATTTTTGAGTCCGCCTCCAACCACCGCTACAACACGGCGGATTACACGAGGATCGACCCCATGCTGGGCGATGAGGAGGATTTCAGGGAGCTGTGCGCCCAAGCCAGGGCCCGCGGCATCCGGGTCATGCTGGACGGTGTGTTCAACCACACCGGCTCCCAGAGCCTGTACTTCAACGCCGACGGCTTTTATCCCACCCTGGGTGCGGCCCAGAGCCGGGAGAGCCCCTATTTCGACTGGTTTTCCTTCCATCCCTGGCCCAAGGATTACGACGCCTGGTGGGGCATCAGGACCCTGCCCGCCGTCCGGGAGGAGTGCGCCAGCTATGTGGATTACATTATTGAAAACGAAGACTCCGTCATTCGCCGCTGGCTGCGGGCCGGCGCCTCCGGCTGGCGGCTGGACGTGGCCGACGAGCTGCCGGACTGGTTCATTGAAAAGCTGCGGGCCGCCGTGGAGGAGACTGATCCCGACGCCTTTGTGCTGGGCGAGGTCTGGGAGGACGCCAGCACGAAGATCGCCTATTCCCAGCGCCGGAAATACCTGCTGGGCGGCGAGCTCCACGGTGTTATGAACTATCCCTTCCGCAATGCCCTGCTGGACTATCTCAAGGGCGGCGACGCCGACCGCTTCCGGGAGGCCATGGAGACCCTGCGGGAGAACTATCCCCCCGCCGCCTTCTACTCCTCCATGAACTTCCTGGGTACCCACGACACTGCCCGTATCCTGACGGTGCTGGGCGCGAACCACGTTCCCGGGAGCAAAGCGGAGCGGGCGGCCTACCGCCTCTCCCCCGCCGAGCGGGAGCGGGGTCTGGCCCTGGTCCGGCTGGCGGCGCTGGTGCTGTTTACCTTCCCCGGCGCGCCCACCGTTTATTACGGCGACGAGGCCGGCATGGAAGGCTGGGAGGACCCCTTCAACCGGGGCGCCTATCCCTGGGGCCGGGAGGACAAGGCCCTGAAGGCCCGCTTCGCCCATCTGGGCGGTCTCCGCCGCCAGCGCGTCTCCCTCCAGCGGGGCGGCCTGCACTGGCTGTTCACCTCCGGTCCCCTGCTGGCCTTTGCCAGAGAACTGCCGGGGGAGCGGACCGTCACTGTGGTGAATGCCTCCGCCGAATCCCATTGCCTGACCCTCCCCTGGCCTGCCGCCCAGGCGCTGGACCGTCTGACCGGGCGGGCCTTTCCTGTTGAAAACGGCGTCCTTTCCCTGGCCCTGCCCCCCTATGGCGGCCTGCTCTTGACCTGACGCCTTCCCGGGATGTTTCACGTGAAACATCCCGGGTTTTGTTTTTTTCTGTCCTGCCGCGGCCCCCGCTGTTTTTTGCAGTTTTTTGCCCCGAAGACCTTGCAAGCGCCTGACCGCCTTGCTATAATAAATCTGCATATGTACATGGATATTTGGAAAGTAGGTGCCTTCGTGGCAAAGACCATTGCAATTGTCAATCAA
>JAUNGH010000051.1 GCA_030524605.1 Oscillospiraceae bacterium
TTTGAAACAAATTTAAGACATATCTAAAACGCACATGCGACCGGCTCACAGACGGTTTATATATTTTACACAATTTTTACGTAAACTTGCGCAGGAAGCGGCACGTGAGTAATCACAAAACCGCTTCTTGTTTTTTGTTCAGATTCGATAATTTGCGCGCAAAAAACGGCAAATTATTTCAAGAGCCGCCAAAATGGCACGTTTTTTGCTTTATATTTGAGGCAAAAGGAGGCGGACAATGAAGAAAACTTGGTGGAAAGAATCGGTCGTTTACCAAATCTATCCCCGCAGCTTTCAGGACAGCGATCATGACGGCATCGGAGATCTGGGCGGTATCCTGACCAGACTGGATTATTTGAAGGACCTGGGCGTCGATGTGGTATGGATCTGCCCGGTCTATGATTCTCCCAACGTAGACAACGGCTATGACATCCGGGATTACAAAAGCATCCTGGACACCTTCGGCACCATGGAGGACTTTGACCGGCTGCTGGAGGGGCTCCACAGCCGGGGCATGAAGCTGCTGATGGACCTGGTGGTGAACCACACCTCCGACCAGCACGAGTGGTTCCGGCAGGCGCTGCAGTCCCGGGACAACCCCTATCACGACTATTACATCTGGCAGGACGGCACGCCGGACAAGCTCCCCAACAACTGGCAGTCCCACTTCAGCGGCTCCGCCTGGGAATATGTGCCCCACCTGGGCCAATATTACCTGCACATCTTCGCCAGGCAGCAGCCGGATCTGAACTGGAAAAACCCCAGGGTCCGGGAGAGCGTGAAGGATATCGTGCGCTTTTGGCTGGACAAGGGCGTGGACGGCTTCCGCATGGACACCCTGAACTTCTATTCCAAGGTGGACGGCTTCCCCTCCGTGGAGGGCGTGGAGGGCCTGGTCCGGGCCCACCGCTACTATCAAAACGGCCCCCACATCCATGAGTATCTGCGGGAGCTCCACGACGATGTGCTGGTCCACTACGATGTCATGACTGTGGGCGAAACGCCCAACGTCACCCCGGAGATTGCCGAGCTGTATGTGGCGGACGAGCGCCAGGAGATCAATATGCTGTTCCAGTTCGAGCACATGTCCGTGGACAGCGGCCCCAAGGACAAGTGGGACCTGATCCCCTGGGATTTCGTAAAATTCAAGAAGATCATGACCAAATGGCAGACCGGGCTTCACGGCCGGGGGTGGAACAGCCTGTATCTCTCCAATCACGACCAGCCCCGCCCCCTGGGCCGGTTTGCCGACGGCGGCGTCTATCGGAAGGAGAGCGCCAAGCTGCTGGGCACCATGACCCACACCATGGAGGGGACTCCCTACATCTATCAGGGCGAGGAGCTGGGCATGATAAACGTCAGGTTCCCGGATATCTCCAACTATCGGGACGTGCAGACCCTGAACCTCTATGCGGATCTCAGCGCCCAGGGCGTCAGCCACGCGGACATCATGCAGAAGATCTACACCAAGGGCCGGGACAACGCCCGGACGCCCATGCAGTGGAGCTGCGAACGGTACGGCGGCTTCTCCGACACGGAGCCCTGGATCGAGCTGAATCCCTCTTACCTGGAGATCAACGCGGAGCAGCAGGCGCGGGACCCCGACTCCGTGCTTCAATACTACAAGCGGCTGATCCGCCTGCGGAAGCAGTATCCGGTGATGGTCCACGGTGACTTCACCGACTGTCTGCCGGAGGATCCGGACCGTTACGCCTACCTCCGGACCCTGGAGGGCGAAAAACTGTTCGTCCTGCTGAATTTCAAGGGCCGCCCGGTGGAATTCTACCTGCCGGAGGCCATGGATCCGTCCAAATGGGAACTGCTGATCTCCAACTATCCCGCCGGCACCAATCCCTGTGAACCCCTCCGCCCTTATGAAGCGCGGGTATTTTATCAAAAGGAGGCATCGTCTCTGTGAGTACCAAAAAGTTCAACAGCAAGTCTGTCATTGCTCTGGCCTGCATCGCCATCGCCGCGGTGTGGATGTATCTCGGCATCACCAAGTACGGCCTGTGGGACGCCAAGGAAGGCCCTCTGTCCGGCTTCTTTCCCACCATCATCGGCGGCGTCCTGCTGATCTCCTCCGCAATCTACTTTATCCGGAGCTTTTCCATGGAGGGCGCCAAGTATGAGAAGGGCGCGGTCCAGTTGACGATCGGCATGCTGGTCATCTTCGGGGCGTCCTATCTCATCGGCTTCCTGCCCACCCTGCTGCTGTTCTATATCATCTGGCTGCGGGTGATGGAAAAGATGCCGGCGCGCACCATCGTCATCGCCACCGTCGTGATGACCGCCATTGTGTACGGCACGTTTTCCATGTGGCTGAAGGTCCCCTTCCCCGAGGGCCTGCTGTTTGAAATGATCTTAGGTTAAGGAGGCGCATCCATGGAAGTGTTACAATTGCTGGCCCGCGGCTTTGCCGTGGCCCTGAGCGTACAAAACATCGGCGCTGCCCTGCTGGGCGCCGTTCTGGGCCTGATCGTGGGCGCCATGCCCGGCATCGGCTCTCTGGCGGGCTGCGCTCTGCTGCTGCCCATCACCTTCGGCTTCAATCCCACCACCGCCATCATCATGCTGGGTGCCATCTATTACTCCAACATGTACGGCGGCGCCTTCAGCGCCATCCTCATCAATATCCCCGGCGACGCCCCGGCCATCATGACGGCCATGGACGGCTATCCCCTGACCCGCAAGGGCCGGCCCGGCCAGGCGCTGATGGCCGCCAACCTGTCCTCCTGCATCGGCGGCACCATCGGCATGGTGATCCTGGTGTTCCTGGGGCCCGCCCTGGCCAGCTTCGGCCTGAACTTCGGCCCCTCCGAGATGGCCATGATGATGCTGGTGGCCATGACCTCCATCAGCTGGCTGGTGGGCGAGAGCCCTCTGCTGGGCATCATCTGCACCTGCCTGGGCATCCTGCTGTCCACAATGGGCATCGACATCGTCTCCGGCACCATCCGCTACGACTTCGGCAACATGTATCTCCTCAGCGGCATCAACTTCATCCCCCTGGTCATCGGCTTCATCGGCATGGCTCAGGTGCTGGAGCTGACCGAGGGTCCCAAGGGCTCCGCCGACGTGGACGAGAGTCTGGGCCAGCACCTGACGCTGCGCAAGAGCCTGCTCTCCAAGGATGAGTTCAAGCGCATCCTCCGTCCCAGCATCCGCTCCGGCCTGCTGGGCACCTTCATCGGCTTCCTGCCCGGCGCCGGCGCCACCGCCGGCTCCTTCCTCAGCTACGCGCTGGAGAAGAAGTCCGGCAAGAGCAAGGTCCCCCTGGGCGAGGGCGCCGTGGAGGGCATCGCCGCCTCCGAGGCCGCCAACAACGCGGCCGCCGCAGGCGCCTTCGGACCCCTGTTGAGCCTGGGCATCCCCGGTTCCGGCACCACCGCCGTCCTGCTGGGCGGCCTGATGATGTGGGGCCTGAACCCCGGCCCCATGCTGTTCACCTCGGAGCCGGACTTCGCCTGGGGCCTGATCGCCTCCCTGTTCATCTCCAACCTGATCGCGCTGACCATCGCCCTGTGCATCATCCCCTGGATCATCAAGCTGCTGAAGGTGCCCGTGGGCATCATGATCCCCAGCATCGTGGTGATCTGCTTTGTGGGCTCCTTCTCCACCAGCAACTCCATGTTCGGCGTGGTGGTCATGATGATCGGCGGCGTGCTGGGCTACATCTTCAAAAAGAACCAGGTCCCCGTCTCTCCCCTGCTGCTGTCCTTCGTGCTGTCCAGCACACTGGAGACCAATATCCGCCGGACCTTCATCGCCTCCCAGGGCAGCCTGCGGCTGTTCTATACCCGGCCCATCACCCTGGTCCTGCTGGTCATCTTCCTGGTCATCGTCTGTACCCCCTTGGTGAAAGCCATTTTGAAAAAAGCGAAATCCAATAAGCAGTAAACAAATTTATAGGAGGAAAAAAGAATCATGAAAAAGAAGTTCCTGAGCATCCTGGCAGCCCTGCTGATCGCGGCCTCTCTGGCGGCCTGCGGCAGCTCCGAATCCACCCCCGCCCAAACCGAGAGCAAGGACGGCGCCGCTCAGGCCGAGCAGCAGGCCGAGACCTTCGCGCCCAAGGGCAACATTGACTTCCTGGTGAGCTCCAAAGCCGGCGGCGGCTCCGACATCTTCACCCGCTCCATCACCGACATCGCCTCCAAGAACGGCTTTGTCACCAATCCCTTCGTGGTCAACAACCTGCAGGACGGCAACGGCCAGATCGCCCGCCGCAACGTGAAGGACGCCAAGGGCGACGCCGCCGACAGCTCCCTGCTGTGCTTCTCCACCGGCGACCTGTCCTCCATGCTGAGCAACGGCGGCCTGACCATGGCCGACTTCAGGCCCATCGCCATCCTGGCCGCCGACAAGCACCTGATCTTCACCAACGCCAAGAGCTCCAAGTACGCCAGCTTTGAGGAAGTGGCGGAGGCCGCCAAGGGAGGCGCCCAGATCGTGGTGGGCGGCACCTCTTCCGACGAGCGCAACGTCTATGACATGCTGGTCCAGGCCCTGGGTCTGGAGGACAACTTCAGCTACATCGTCTATGGCTCCGCCAGCGAGACCATGACCGCTCTGCTGGGCGGCCACGTGGACATCGGCATCTCCAAGCCCGCCGCTTCCAAGGAGTATGTGCTCTCCGGCGACATTACTCCCGTTCTGGCTCTGAGTTCCGAGCGCTTCAGCGCCCCCTTTGACACCGCCCCCACCACCGACGAGCTGGGCTACGGCGTCATCGAACTGCCCGTTTGGCGCGGTGTCATCGGCTCCGTCAACATGAGCGACGAGGCTGTGAACTACTGGAACGACGTGTTCAAAAAGGTCACCGAGACCGACGAGTGGAAGAGCAACTATCTACACCCTCGTCTACAGCGGTGAAGCCTATTTTGCCGACACTGTTTTTCACCTGACCGGCGATCAGAAGGCCCTGGCGGACGACTATGCGCAAAATCTCAGCGGCTTTCTGGGCGACGGGATGTTCCAGTATGCGGACCATGTCAGCGGCATCCCGTCCCTCGGCGACATCCACTTTACGGACGGCGCCACTGACGTCGTGTACTTCAGCCAGTTGGATGAACGGTATGCTGAAAAGCCCTACAGAACTGATAACACCGGCGGCTATGCCTGCGGCCCCACCTCCATGGCCATTGTGGTCTCCTCCCTGACCAGTAAAACGGTTGACCCCGTGGAGATGTCCAAATGGGCCTATGAAAACGGCTGCTGGTGCAGCAAAAGCGGCTCCTACCACACCCTGATCCCCAGCGTCGCCAAGGCGTGGGGACTCCCTGTGGAGGGCTGCACCGCCTCTGAGCCGCAGCGGATCGTGGACGCGCTCAACGAAGGCAAGCTGGTGGTTGCCCTGATGACCAAGGCCACTTTGCCAAATCCGGACACTTCATCGTCCTGCGGGGCGTTCAGGACGGTCAGATCCTGGTGGCCACCCCGGCCAGTTACAGCCGCAGCCGGAAGCTGTGGGCCCTGTCCATCATTCTCAGCGAAGCCAGCAAACGGGCCGGCGCGGGCGGCCCGTTCTGGATCATAGGATAATGGGAAAATTCTCGTAAACCTGTTGGTGTTCAGCTTTTGAAGTCTCTTACATGCTGAACATAATTGAACTGAATAACAAAGCTGCGGCACAAAGGGGCAAGCCCTTGCGCCGCAGCTTTTTGTTTGAACAGTATTTAAATGATACCTGAGCAGGCTCGGCAACCGGCTATGCCTCCAGCAGCCAATCAACCGCATGGCAGACCTCGATGCCATCGTAGTTGCCTAACGTCATGCGGTCCAGGGTCAGAATGGTCTTGGGATAATTGTCCCGGATATTTTTCAGCGGCGTGATCTCGCGTTCAAATGCCGCGGGATCAAGCAGAGAGGCCGTAACCTGGAAATATTGATAGCGGTCATCCTTCTTGGCGACAAAATCGACCTCCGCATTGCCCACTCTGCCTACATTGACCGTATAGCCACGGCGCAGCAGTTCCAGATAGATCACATTCTCAAGGGAGAAGCCAAGGTCATAATCCCGCCTGAAAAGCAGATGCCGGCGGATACCAAGGTCCACAACATACAACTTCTGGTTCATCTTCATCAGCTGCTTGCCAACCACATCAAACCGCTCTGCCGGATAGAATACAAACGCTTCCGTCAGCACTTCGATGTAATCGGCTACCGTGTTCTGAGATACTCTGCGGCCTGTTGACGTGATATAGTCTGCGATGCTCTTGTAAGAAACAGGGCTTCCCACACTACTGGCCAGGAACTTTGCAATGGTTTTCAGAAGCGCGATATCTGTTACCTTGCGCTTGTTGGGATCATCTTCACGGTGCCGCTGCCGCTCCTCGATATCCTTGACGATAATGGTATTGTAGATGCCCTCCAGGTACATGTCTATCTTTTCTTTGGAGCGGTTCATTGTTGCGACATATGGGAATCCACCATCCTGTAAGAATGCAGCAAACAACGCCTCTTTATCCCCTGCCGGCTGCAGCTGGCAGTACTCCCGGAACGAAAGCGGGAGAATAGATATCTCCACATATCTGCCTGAAAGCAGCGTTGCCAATTCCCCGGAGAGCATATAAGCGTTGGAGCCGGTGATATAGAGATCCACTCGTTTTTTCACATACAGGCTGTCTACTACCTTCTCAAATTCCGGCACTTTTTGGATCTCATCCAGAAAGATATATGTGGTTTTGTCTGGACAGAGGCGCTCCGTCAAGTATTGATAGAGCTTTCTGTAATCCAGCAGTTCCTCATGCTCCAGTTCTTCAAAATTCAGAGATACGATCTGTTCCCCGCTTATCCCGCTGTTCTTCAGCTGCTCTTGGAACTGTTCCAAAAGGGTGGATTTGCCGCTGCGGCGAATTCCTGTGATCACCTTGATCACCTGCTCATCCCGCCACATCGCCAGCTGCTTCAAATAGTCTTTGCGCTCTACCATCGGCGCCACCTCCTTATCTATATGTATCATAGCACCATCGCAGCCAAAACGCAACAGCTTTTCCAAAATCGGAAAAGTTAAAAGAATTTTGTCGAAATTTTCCGAAATCATTCATGCAGTAGACGGGTGTTGTGTCTGTCGAAAACTGTGGGATGGATGAAGTTCGGATGACCCATATCCATTTGTTTCTTTAAAGGAGAATGTAATCATCATGAAATTCCGTCAAGTGCTTACTTTGAGCCTAACAGCGCTTTTGATGTCCGTCCTGCTGACGGTCCCCGCTTTTGCAGCCACAGACCCCTCGTCCGCTGATTTCCTGGACATCCCCTCTGATTCCGCCTGCTATGAAGCGGTGGCTTACCTGGCTGACCGGGGGATCACCATGGGTACTGGAGATCAGTGCTTTTCCCCTGAAGAACTTATTACGGTGCGCCAATGGGCAGCCATGCTCGACCGGGCCTATCAGGCCGATGCAGCCGAGGTATATTGGAGACGGCTGTGTTCTGCGCTGTTACCGGGAAGGCTGGCTGACAGAGACCGCGCGGGAAGCGCCCGATTCCCGGATGTGCCGCAGCGCCCTTTTGGAAAGCGCCTTCCACGCGGCAGGTCTCCCGATCTATAATTACGCGCTATACCCAGACGGCGAGGAACTGTCCGAATATGAGAATGCCCTGCGGATCGGGACAGAGCTTGGATTATGCAGCCGGGAAAGCACGCCTTTGGACCTTATGACCCGAAGCGACGCCGCCGAAGTATTATTCCAGCTCCTGACCTGTGAATATGAAGTGGAAGCCCCGCCGATGGTATCGGCGGGGTTTCTTTATAACAAAGAGGGCATAAACCTCAACGCCTATCTGATGGAACTCAGCGAGCAGCGCGGCATGGATTGCATTGGCGCGGCATCATACAGCACCAAGCAGATCTATGTCTCGGATCACGCGGCCACGATCCATGAGTTCGGCCACTTTCTCGACCAAGTCCTGAACTTCCCTTCAAAGCATGCATCCCTGTTCCATGCCGGGGCCCGATCTGCCACCGCCGTCCTGCGGGGCTATGCCGCGATCGACAGCCGGGAATACTTTGCGGAGTATTTTGCATTCTGGATCGAAAACCGTGAAAACGAAGGAAAAATGGAGCAGTTGAAAGCCGCATCCCCGGAGACCTACGCCTACTTCTCCTCCCTGGAGAATGGCGGCCGGATCGCTGGCAGTGCTGCGTAAAGACAGCGGGCACAGTATGGCTTTCGCTGGCTCTATGATGCCCACAGCCAACAAAATGCGGCGCAAAACAGCAGAGTTTTGCGCCACATCCGTCTCATTCAGCCCAATTTTCAATTTCCAGGTCGGGCACCCGCTCGAACTCTCGCACATTGTTTGTGACCAGCGTGAGTCTTTCCGCTCTCGCATGTCCCGCGATCAGCATATCCAGCGGGCCGATAGGTGTTCCTCTGCCCTGCAGGTATGCCCGAATCTCCCCATATTCCGATGCCGCGGCTGCTCCAAAGGGCAGGATGCTAAGAGGAGCCAGAAAACGGAGTAGGGCCTGCTCATTTTTTACCGGATCAGAGCTGTGCTTCATCCCATACTCCAATTCAGCCAAGGTGATGGAAGAGATACAGAGTCCGCCGTCCATCTCCTCCCGAAAACGCCGCAGCACCTTTTCCGGCTTTTTCTTCATCGCGTATATGCAGATATTGGTGTCCAGCATATAGGTCATAGGCACTCTCGATCCTCCTGCATCCCCTGGTCCCGTCCATCCTGAAAAATATCATCTGTAAAGCTGTTTAACCCATCCATGAAGGTCTGCCACAGGGATTCTTTGGGAACCAAGAGAACCGCATCCCCAAGCTGCTGCACAACGACTTCTTCCACATTGAAGCGGAACTTTTTCGGCAGGCGCACCGCCTGGCTTCTTCCGTTCTCGAATATCTTCGCTGTTTCCATCGCTTCCACCTCCTCACTTGCAGTATATATCATGATATATATTCTGTCAATGTCATTTTGCCCACATCAATAGAAAAGGATGCAGCGCATCAGATGATTTACAAAAAGTTCAAATAAATCAAGGCCGGTTTTTTTGAAAAACTGTGCGTAATGAAAATAGGAGGTCATTCCATGTCCCAAGTTCCATGCAGGATCTTTGTATTCCTCTCCGCCGTTGAGGGAAACTGGCGCAATGCCATCCATATAGCGTGTGGAGAGCAGGATTGCCCCCACGCTGCCGCGTGTTCTGAAGTTTTGTTTACCGCCGATGCGGACGGCAGCCCCGTCCTTCTCCCAGTTTCTGCTCTGCGGGCATGCGGCGGTCAGGAGGTGGACAAGCACGAGTGTGCGGGCTGTCTGGAAAAGTCCGCTTTTGTTGCGGCCTATCGCCGTTTCCTGGACTGGCACACGGACACGGATGGGGACTGTGTCCTGCGGCGCCTATTGGAAGCCCAACTGTTCCCGCTGTGTGGAGCGGCAAGCCCTCCTGAGAAAAAACAGTAGAGGAGGTATTTCTATGAACAAGAGACCCGCTGTCAAATGCCCTTACTGCAATGCTCTGGCAGTCAAGCGGCCCGCCATCTTCATCTATGGGGATAAGACCATCGACCAGGACGCCTTCGTCTATGTCTGTCCCCGCTACCCGGTCTGCAATTCCTATGTGGCCGCTCATAAGCGCACCGGCCGGCCTATGGGTACGCTGGCAAACGGCGACCTGCGCCACATGCGCATCCTCGCCCACCAGGCGTTCAACCGGCTCTGGATGGAGGGCTACATGGAAAAGGGGGAAGCCTACCGCTGGCTCCAGCTTCAGCTCCATCTGCCGGAAAGCATGGCCCATATCGCCATGTTCTCCGAGTATCTGTGCGAACGGGTCATAGAGCTGTGCGAAGCCTTTACAAATACCGCCGTGAAAGCGGCCTGAAGGGAGGTCTGTGAAAATGTGTAAAGATATTGCGCTGAACAGTCGGCAGCGGCAGTTGGTGGAGGATCACCTGTCTGTTGTGGACTGGGTGCTTCTGGACTACATAAAGGCCCATGAGGGCGTGGTCGGCCTTGGCCGGGAGGATCTGCGGCAGGAGGGATATGTGTGGCTGTGCCGGGCGGCCGTCTCCTATGATGGGACCTCCGCCTCCTTTGGGACCTATGCCCGGAAAGTCGTGCACAACGGCCTGATCTCCTACTGCCGGAAGATCAACTGCCAGCCTAAAATGCTGTCGCTGGATATCCTCCAGCCGCCCGCCCTCCCAGACTCCGCCGCGAGGGCGGCGCCGGGCAGCGGGGACAGTACGGATGCTCTCATCGACCAAGCGGACGCCGCCGCTCTGCTTCGCCGGCTCAAAGGCAAATACACCGGGGTCACGAAGCTGGGGATCGAGGCGCTGGAGCTGAAGATCAAAGGACTGAATGGTGCGGAGATCGCCGCGCTCTACGGCGTACAGAGCAACCATGTCAGTGCGTGGATTTCCAGAGCCGCCCAAAAGCTCCGGGGAGACGAACAGTTCCTCACCTACTGCCAGCGGAACACTGTAAAGTAATGTTGCCGTCCATCCCATCAAATTCGTATAGGTAAATCAAATCCAAAAAGGAAGGTGCCATTTTATGAAAAAGCATACGCTCTATACCGCCATCGGCCACTTCCAGCGCCCCACTACCGACGAGGGCTCTTACCCGGTCATCATGATCAACAGCCGGGAGTACAGGGCCAACCTTCAGGAAATGGTCATATGGACTTGCCTGAGCTGGCGGCTCCTCTCCATAGAGCAGTTGCGGAGCCTCTATCTCCAGAAGCTGGAGTCCCTGCAGCTCTTCAGACGCCGCGCTCTTTCGAGGAATGCCTGACAGGCTGGTCACGCGGGGGCTGGCAGCCTCCGGCTCAGGGGAGGCCGGCTAGGAAGCACTCTATGACCTGTTGGCCGGGCTGTTCGTGGTGCCAGTATCCAGCAGCCTCCCGCTGTGCGCCTTGGCTTTCGTGAAGCTGACGCTCCGCGATCATGTCCCCTTCTCCAAGGCCCGCCGGCTGTTCCAAGCCGACAGGCCTAGCCTGGAGGAGCGGCGTGTGCTGGAACTTTCCAGGCAAGCCCTCCTCTCCACTGCTGAACTGATCAAGTGCGTGGAATCCGGGGTGGAGGATGTATCTTCTGACAACAATCTGCTCATGGCGCTCTATGACGATATGGATACCACCAGCAGGAACATCGTGTATCTCATGCAGGACAAGCCCAGCGCTCAAAGCGTTGTATCTGCGGTGGCCAACCTCTACCTGCGCCGGCAGATCATTTTTCAGAGGGCATGAGTATGCTCCCGCTGGAAAAAGGGATCCCGGTCTCTGTCGGCCGCCAATACCGCTTCTATCTGCGGAAGGAGGAGGCAGCGTCACAGCATCCTTTTCCATAGTCGCCGAGTTGCTGGGCTATGAGGAAATTGTGGACGCCTCCCCCCGCCGAACCCGGAAGAATTTTCCTAAAAGGTGCAGAATATTCTTCCCACACAGCCTTTTTATCCTTATGAAACCAAAAGAAACGAGGGAACTACCATGGGACATTTGGACGCCAACCGCATTTCGCAGCTCCGTCTCCTTGATCCCGGAGACACCGACCCTACCCCCGGCCCCGGCTGCTGGTACATCTCCACGCCGGGCTATACCAAAGCTGTCCCGTTTGTTTGTGAGGGCCTGATACCACCCTCAAGCGCAACATTATGTGTATTTTTTTGAAATACTATATCTTGTGCTTTGACTTCTATCGTGCGCAGAAATACAATCGGGCCAGTTTCTCTTTTTCATTATATATCCTTGAAAACCGCACATCCCGCCCTGGAAGTTATACAGGAACCGTGGACAGTATGCCCTTGCGTACCCACGTTGGAAGCGCCGCATAGCGGCGGCCTGGAAATACGCGGTCCAAATAAGAGCGCAGGAAATGAGCCGGGCGCGGCAAAAAATTTACAAATTATCAGCTTGGCAGCATGATCTGATGGCTGTATCATGTGCCCACCTGCTAATAAATGAGAAGGGAGGTACTTTTCAACTGAACAGTTGCCAAACTGCAAAAGAAGTTCTTACATGGAACCAAATAATTGCAGTAAACCTGGTCAGTCTGATACATATACCGCTGAACAGGTTGCCGAAATTCTTGGTGTCAGCATCCGCAAGGCTTATTACCTTTGCGAGCACACAACAGATTTTAAAGTTCTCCGCCTCGGAAAGCGCTGCCTTCGTATCCATAAGGAATCCTTTTTTGCAGTTAGTGTCTGCTGATGCATATAGCAAAACCGATAATGTACAATAAGTTGCGCAAATTGAATAGAGGAAAAAAGAGACATGATTTGCAGAACTCTGGTAGAATGAAGTCGCGACACACCATTCTGAAAGGAGTCTGTAAACCATGTCCGAGAAAATTGTACAGCTAAACGAGGAAGTAATCAAGGGTCAGCTCAGAGAACTAATCCGTGGCAGCGTGGAAGAAACGCTGAATGAACTGCTGGAGCAGGAAGCGGAGAAGCTGCCCCAGGATGCCCGCTACGAGCGAAATGAGGCCCGCCAGGGCTACCGCAGCGGACACTATGACCGGAACCTTACCACCACCTGTGGAGATGTGACACTCCATGTCCCCCGTCTCAAGGGTGTTTCTTTTGAAACAGCCATCATTGAGCGATATCGCCGCCGGGAGAGCAGCGTGGAGGAAGCCCTCATCGAAATGTACCTTGCCGGCGTCTCAGTCCGCAGAGTGGAGGATATTACCGAAGCTTTGTGGGGCAGCAAGATATCTCCTGCAACCATTAGTGAACTGAACAAGAAAGCCTATGATCATATTGAGGATTGGCGGAACCGCCCTTTGCAGGGCAGTAAATATCCGTATGTCTATGTAGACGG
>JAUNGH010000052.1 GCA_030524605.1 Oscillospiraceae bacterium
ACACGGTGTTCTTGGCGTCCTCGGTGACGCCCTGGAAGGTCTTGAACATCAGGTTGAACTGGCGGATGTCAGTAAAGTTGTGTTTGCCGCAGGTGGGGCAGGGGATGTTGTGCTCCTCCACGAACTCCTTCATCTCCGCCTGAGAGAAGGCGTCAATGGGCTTGGGCAGGGCAAAGCCGCTCTCGCCGCACCAGTCCTCAATGAGCTTGTCGGCCCGGAAGCGCTCGTGGCACTCCCGGCAGTCCATCAGGGGGTCGGAAAAGCCCGCCAGGTGGCCGGAGGCCACCCAGGTCTGGGGGTTCATCAAAATGGCGGCGTCCAGACCCACGTTGTAGGGGTTCTCCTGGACGAACTTCTTCCACCAGGCCCGCTTGATGTTGTTCTTCAGTTCCACGCCCAGGGGGCCGTAGTCCCAGGTGTTGGCCAGGCCGCCGTAGATCTCGGAGCCGGCGAAGATGAAGCCCCGGCCCTTGCACAGCGCCACGATTTTTTCCATGGTCTTCTCGGTGTTTTTCATAGTGACTCTCCTTCTGTTGGCTCAGAGGCAAAAAACGCCCTGAGCCGGTTATTCGGCTCAGGGCGAATCAAATTCGATCCGTGGTTCCACCTGAATTCGTATCGGGCTGATACGCACTCTGTCCCGGTAACGGCGGGTACCGGCGGGGCATTTCCGCTCCGCGGCTCAAGGGCGCCTTCTCCCCCTCTCCGCGGGGACTTGCACCATCCGTCCCCTCTCTGGTGCGGAGCTTGTGAGGATACTGTTCCCTCTCACAGCCTTTTCTATCGTGGGTGAGAGTTTATCACGTTTTTTGGGGAATGTCAAGAATGCGTTATCCGAATACTCCAGTTGTCCGCGATCTAAACAGTGAACAGGCGGATATCTCCATCCTCCTTCAGACCAAACCAAACCTCTCCGCCTGCTGCGGCCGCCAGGCCGTCCGCAGAGAACAGTTCCTCCGTGCCCAGGTTTGCCGCCAGGGTCTTGGCGTCAAAGTTCACGGTCTTGTCGTAATAGGGCAAAAACTCCTCCGCCACGGCGGTCTCCATTCCGGTCTGGACAAATAGCGGATCCTCTGCGGCCTCCTCCGGCAGATACTCTGCCATGACGCCGCTGTTCAGCTGACGGATGCTCCAGCCGGAGGCGGTCTGCAGCGCCATCAGACGGATATCGCCGTCCTGCATCAGTCCAAACCAGACGACGCCCGAGCCTGCGCCCACCATACCGTTTTGTCCGAACAGCTCCCGTTTTTCCAGTTCTCCCAGCAGTGTGCGGAAGTCGGTCTCCGTTGCGATCACATCGTCATAACAGGCCGCAAGCTCCTCCGGGCCGTCTACGGTGAAAGTCCCGGCGGCGGTCTGCACCTGACAGGGATAGACGAACAGCTCCGCCACGCCCTTCCGGTCTCCGTCCCGCAGCAGCTGCATAAGGTTTTCCACAAATTCCTCCGCCACGGCGGTCTCAATGGCAGTCCGGTCATACAGAGCGTCCGTCCGCACCCCGGCGGAGCCGCCGCTTCGGAGGCTACAGCCCTCCGGGTTCTGGACCGTCAGGACCTGAAGGCTGCGGACGCCGGCAGCTTCAACGAGGCCAAACCAGACCGCGCCGCCTGCGCCGCCCACCATGCCGTCACTTGCAAACAGGTCGGCCCGTTCGCTGTCGTATTGATTGGCGCGGACGGCATCCAGCAGCCCGTCGGTAAAGATATCGTCATAATAGGGCAGAAAGTCCTCCGCCGTCTGAATGGTAAAGGTCCCGGCGGGCGCCGTCACCGTTCTGGGCCAGGCGATCCGGGCGGCCACGTCCTCCCGGCGGCCCTCCTCAATGGCCTGGACGAACTCCGCGTAAAACTCCTGGGCCACGTTCTCCCGGACGCCGGCAGCGGTATAGATGATATCCTCCGTCGTCTCCGGTGCGGAAGCCGCCGCCACGGCGTCCAGGTCCGGTGATTTGGCCGGAGTCAGGACCGTGAAGTCAAAGCTGTCCGCCAGATCCTCCAGATCCCCGGCAGAGATGGGGCCGGAGGAAAAAATATCGTCCGGGTCCGTCTCCGTGCCCGCCAGCACGTTCACCGTCACAAAGGAATCCCCCAGATCCATCAGAATCAGGCCCTTGTCAGGTCCCAGTGCCAGCGTCACCGGAACGCCGCAGGCGGTCTCATACACCCACTCCCGGTATTGGGACACGTCTTCGATATTTAAAATGACCTCGTTGAAAGTCCCCTTCACGCTCCGCCGGAACTGATAGTCCACCAAATCGTAGTCCGGCAGACTCGCGTCTCCATCGTAGGAAAAGGTCCCGTCCTCGTAGATATAGCCGGAATAAGCGGTATTGCCCGGCAGAACAAAATCACCCACCGCGCCGCTCCAACTGCCGGGAAGGACGATCTCCAACCGTCTGTGGAGCATGAGGCCGTACTTTTCCACGATCTCGTCCAGCTTATCGGCCATTTCCTGGTTATAGACTTGATACAGGCTGTATCTCTCATCCAACGCCTCTGGGTTTTTATCAGCGGCCCTGGCGGCGCCGTCCACATCGTAACCGTCCAAAAATGCCTGCCACTCCGCCGTGGCGCGGCTCTCCGCACTGTCCTCATAGCCGGACAGACTGATGGCGTCTACTTCCTTCACCTCACCGGGGATCACGATGCCGTCGTCATCCAGAACGGACACCGGCGTTTTCTGGGGCAGCAGCAAGCTCCGCAGGCCAAACCAGTCCGCCGCCACCGCCACGGTGGACAGCACCGCCAGCAGGGCGATCACCGCCGCCAGCACAATTAAATTTCTGGAAATCCTCTTTTTCGGTTTCATAGCTTCCATATCCTCCCATCGGATCACCGTGGAAGAATGGACCTGGGAAAACGTCTGCTGATACAGCTCACGCATCCTTCCACACCTCCTTCAGCTGCTTTTTCAGCAGCTCTCTGGCCCTGGACAGCCGGGTCGTCACCGCCGACTGCCGCAGGCCCAGCAGAGCCGCGATCTCCTTGGTGGAGAGCTCCTCATAATAGAACAGGTCCAGCACCGTCCGGTATTTCTCCGGCAGGGCCATCACCGCCTGGTAAAGCTCCCGCTCCTCCGGCCGGTCAAAGACCGGTTGGTCCGGCACGGTGTCCAGCGGCACCCGCCGCTTCCGCCAGGGGCTTTTCAGCGTGTCCTTGCAGACGTTGACCGTCACTCGGATCAGCCATCGGCGCAGGTGTTCGCCGCTCTCAAAGGGTTTTTCCGCCGTATAAAGGCGCAGAAAAACCTCCTGCACCGCGTCCTCCGCGTCCTGGGGAACGCCAAACTGGTGCAGGGCGACGCGGTACACCATGTCCTGGTACTGGTCCACTGCATGTTGAAATTCACTTCGTTCCATGGCTCTCTCCTGTTTTGAAAGCTTTCACTTATCATACGACACAACCGCGCATTTTGTCACGGGATGCAAAAAAATCGGGCCGGGAAAGGTTCCCGGCCCGGTTTTGTACCTGTCAGGCCGCCGCGTTGTCCAAAACAAAGCGGATGTCCTGCTCCGACCGCTCCCAGTAGAGCTGGATGATGCTGCTGTCCTCCACAGGTATCCCTCCTCTGTTTTTGAAAAGCGTTTTCACCTTAATAGTACGGTTTTTTCCCCGGATATTGCAAGATCACAAAAAAATCCGCCCGGGAATCCGGGCGGATTTTTCACGTTTTCACTCAATGCTTGTCCCGGTCATAGGCCACGATGACACGGCGGTTGGGGTCCACGCCGGTGGAGTAGGTGGTGACGCCGGGAACATCCTGCAGCGCCGTGTGGATGACGTGGCGCTCATAGGCGTTCATGGGCTCCAGCGTCACGCTGCGGCGGTAGCGGACCACTTTGGCGGCCACCTTCCGCGCCAGATGCTGAAGGCTCTGCTCCCGCTTCTCCCGGTAGCCCTCGGCGTCCAGCTGGACGCGGACACGGCCGCCGGTGCGGTTGACGGCGTAGCTGGTCAGCTGCTGGATGGCGTCCAGGGTCTCGCCCCGGCGGCCGATCAGCGCGCCAAGGCCCTTGCCCTCCAGAATGACCTTATAGCGGCCCTTTTCAGGCTGGTAGACCTTGATCTCGGCGGAACTCTCCATCTGGGCCAGCAGGCCGGTCAGGAACTTTTTGATGGCCTGGGCCTTTTCATCGTCCACCTCTGTGCCCAGCTTCCGGACAGGGGCGGGCTTGGGCTCCGCCGGAGCGGCGGGGCGCTCCTGCTTGGGGGCGGGCCGTTCGGCCTTCTTCTCCGGTTTCCGCTCCGGGACTTTCCGGGGCTGCTCGGACTTTGGCTGGGGCTTGGAAGCGGGCTTTGGCTCAGGCTTGGCGGAAGGCGCCGCAGGCGCGGAGACCTCTTCCTCCTCTTCAGGGCCGTAACTCACCCGGACCTTGGCCGGGCAGCTGCCCAGGCCCAGAAAGCCGGACTTTGCGCGTTCCAGAATCTCAACGGACACATCGTCCCGGTCGAGACCCAGCTGCGCCAGCGCCTTGCTGATGGCCTCGTCCTCGGTCTTGCCCGTTACATCGATAAACTCTCTCATAACGGTTCCTCAATCCTCATTCTCATAACGGTCCGCCTTGTAGGAGCGGCCCCGGGCATAGGGCCGGTCGCCGACGCGGCCTGCCTCCGTGGTGCTGCTCTTGGCCTTCTGGGCCTTCTGGGCCTTGGCCTGCTGGGCGGCTCTCTGCTTTTCCTTCAGGCTCTGCTTTTTGGCGGTCTCCTGCTTGCGCTGCTCCTGGAGGATTCTTGCCTCCTCCTGACGGCGCTGGCGGTCCGCCTGAATTGCCTCATACCGGGCATTTTCCTCAGCTTCCAGCTTCTGGTTGTAGAATTTGCCCAGGACGACCTCCTGGATCAGGGAGAACACGCTCTGGGCGATCCAGTAAACGCCCAGTGCCGCGGGCATCATAAACGCGATGTACACGGAGAACAGAGGCATCATGTACATCATCGTCTTGGTGGAACTGGCCGCAGCGCCGTCCTGCTGGGGCTGCTGCTTCATGGTGACGGCGGACATAAACAGCTGGGAAGCACCCGCCAGGATGGGGATCAGAATCAGTCCGATGACCGCCCACTCCGGCTTGAAGCCCTTTACGGCGTTCCAGGGCATTGCCGTCAGATCCAGGCCCAGGAAGTTGTAATCCACATGGAACCAGCCGGTGTGCTCCGCGATAAATTCCGGGAAGTGCTCATTGATGATGGTGGAGATCTCGATCTGCTCGTAGGCCACGGAGGAGGTCAGCTCCATACCGGCGCCCTCGATCAGGGCCCGGGCCTCCTCCACGACCTTCAGGCCGGCCTCCCGGCCGCCAAAGTTCATAAAGTAGACGATGGGCTGGCGGATAATGGAGTACAGGGCCAGCAGGATGGGCAGGGGCAGGAAGCTCCACAGGCAGCCGCTCATGGGACTGACACCCTCCTCGGCATAGAGCTTCTGCATCTCCTCGGCGTACTTTGCCTGGTTGTTGGCGTACTTTTTCTGAAGCTCCTGCATCTTGCCGGACATCCGGTTCATGCGCATCATGCTCTTTTTGGATTTCATCTGGAAGGGCAGCATGATGAGCTTGATGACCAGCGTAAACAGGATCAGAGCCACGCCATAAGAGCCAGTCAGGCTGTAAAACAGACGGACCAGCCAGGCAAAGGGGATACAAATATAGTATCCAAGCGTAGAAAACATAGGCGTTTTCCTCCAAAATATAAAATAGTCAAGGCATGTCCCCTTTTCAGAAAAAGAGCTGGGGAAAATCTTCCCTTTTCCCAGTTTTTCCAAAGGCAAAAGAAGAAAATACAATCATTTTGTCGGAACAGAAGGTGGACCGCCGAAAAGCGGCAAAAGGAGCCGCCCCGAGGCGTATGCCCGACAAAATACCTTGACCTGTTTGCCCCTGTGGCAAACACGCCAGTCCGTAAACTGGCAAGGGGGAATCCAAAGGGGGGCTTGTCCCCTCTTTGATGCTTTACGGTACCGGGTCATACCCGCCCTTGTGAAACGGATTGCAGCGCAGGATCCGCCTGAAGGCCAGCCAGCCGCCCTTGAGGGCGCCGTATTTCTCAATGGCCTCCAGCGCGTATTGGGAACAGGTGGGGATGTAGTTGCAGCAGCGGGGACGGTACGGAGAGATTGCCTTCTGGTAAAACCGCACCAGCGCCATCATGACATGCTTCATGGCGTCTCCCTCAAAAGGCCCAGCTTCCGGCACAGCCGCAGGAAGGTCTCGTTCAGATCCATCCAGGGCATCGACGCCGTCCGGCTCCGGGCCACCAGAATGATATCGTAGCCTGTCCGGAGTTTGTCCGCATTGAGACGGTAAACCTCCCGCAGGCGGCGGCGGGCCCGGTTGCGGACCACCGCATGGCCCAGCTTGACGGAGGCGGTGATACCGAGACGGCTGTGGCCCAGCCCGTTTTTCCGGCAATAGACCACCATGCCGCCGCCCACCGCCGACGCGCCCTTCCGGTACAGCCGGCGAAATTCGTGATTCTCTTTCAGTGTGACCGCTCGCTTCATACGCTTCCCCGCTTTGCCGTTTGAAACAGAAACTCAATGAGGGACGGAGGAATCCCAAAAATTCCCGCCGTCCCTAAAGGCGTCTGTTCAAGTGTCTCCCGCGCTTCCGTTTTACTTAGTAGGACAGGCGGGCGCGGCCCTTGGCGCGGCGACGGGCCAGGACCTTGCGGCCGTTGGCGGTAGCCATTCTCTTGCGGAAGCCGTGGACCTTCTGGCCGTGCAGCTTCTTGGGCTGATAGGTACGTTTCGTTGCCATGTTGAGACACCTCCTGTCAGAATTCCGGCCGCCTTGCGGCGGCACTTACTCGACACCGTCTCTTGCGAAACGGCGCAGTAAACCAATATCAGGCGCCTTGCGACGCATAGGGTAGTATACCATATTCCATCAAAAGGTGTCAATAAAAACTTCAAATTTCCTGAAAAACGCCTATTTTCCGCGACGATTTGTCCACGATTCAAAATATAGTGTCTAGTCTCCAGAAAACCGTCTATATCTAGTTCTCTTTGCCCAGGCTAAATTTTGATGCTTATTATTAGAATAAGTATTGCGCATCCTTGGGTTTTTTGCTATAATCAATCTGTATGATTTTGTACATTTTTTACTAGAGAGAGGTGCATCTTTTTGAATTCCGTCGCTGACGTGTGGGACAGTGTCCTGCAACAGCTGAAGAAAGACCTTTCGGAGACTACCATCGCCACCTGGTTCGACGAGCTGGAGGCCGTGGACATCCGGGGCAACACATTTATCCTCCACTGCGCCAACGACTTCAAAAAGGGCTATATCGAGTCCCTGTTTTTGAAGAACATCAAAGCCTCCCTGCATGACATCTTCTCCACGGATTTCGAGATCCGGATCCTGGACGACCCCTCCTTCCAGGAATTCAGCGGAGGCATGAGCAAGCGGCAGAACGACCGCTTCACCTCCGACGAATTCACCTTTGAGACATTCGTGGTGGGTCCTTCCAACAAACTGGCCTACGCCGCCTCCGTGGCGGTGGCCGAGCATCCCGCCCAGAATTACAACCCCCTGCTGATTTACGGCGACTCCGGCCTGGGCAAAACCCACCTGATCTACGCCATCGCCAACGTCATCCGCAACCACAGCCCCCGCTCCAAGATCGCCTATGTCAAGGGCGACGACCTGACCAACGAGCTGGTGGACGCCATCCGGGAGGGAAAAACCGCCGAAATGCGGGAGAAATACCGCCAGGCGGACCTTCTGCTGGTGGACGACGTTCAGTTTATCGCCGGCAAAAAACAGACGCAGGAGGAGTTCTTCCACACCTTCAACACCCTGTACGAGTCCGGCCGCCAGATCGTGCTGACAAGCGACCGTCCCCCCTCTGAGATGACCCTGCTGGACGACCGTCTCCGCACCCGGTTCGAGTGGGGCCTGCTGGTGGATGTAGCCCCGCCGGATTTTGAAACCCGCCTGGCCATCGTGAAAAACAAGGCGGCTCTCCTTGGCATGGAACTGCCAGACAAGATCTCCGCCTACATCGCGGAAAACGTCACCGCCAACGTCCGCCAGCTGGAGGGCACCATCAACAAGATCCTGGCTTACAAGGATCTGCTGGGCAGCGACGCCGACGAGGAGACCGTCACCCGGGCCATGCAGGACATCCTCAAGCGCAGCAGCGAGTATATCCCCACGCCGGAGGCCATTCTGGAATACATCAGCAAGTATTACAGCCTGGACGAATCCGTCATCCGGGGCCAGCAGCGCATCCGGGATGCCGTGGCCGCCCGGCAGATTGCCATGTACCTCATCCGCAGCATGACGAACCTGAGCCTGGACGAGATCGGCAAGGTCTTCGACAACCGGGATCACTCTACCGTGCTGTACTCCATCCAGCAGGTGGAGAAGAAGATGAAAAAGGAGCCTGCCTTTGCGGAGACCGTGAAGGAGATCAAGACCAACATCAACTCCAAGCGGTGAGCTTTCTCCACAAATTCCGGTGGAAAAGAAAAAAACTCCTGTTGAAAACCGGCCCTTCGACAGCCCCGTGGAAAAACGGCCAAATTTCTCCACACCATCCAGTGAAGGGTCAATTCCTTGAAACCAAAGGCATTTCCCGCTTTTTCCACAGTTTTTTCCCTTATGACTACTTTTTCTAAAGATGATTTCTTTTTTCTTTTGAAAAGAGCACGTCTTGCGTGACACATCCAATATAGAGAGGAAGCGTCTACTATGATGAAATTCAGCTGCGAAAAAGTCCTGCTGCAAAACGCCATCGCCGTTGCCAGCCGGGCCGTGGCCCAGAAAAGCTCCATTCCCGCGCTGGAGGGTCTGCTGCTCCATGCGGACCACCAGCTGACCGTCTCCGGCTACAACATGCAGACCGGCATCCGCACAAGGGTGGGCGCCGACGTGACCGAGAGCGGTAATATTGTGCTGAACGCCCGCCTGTTCGGCGATATCATCCGCCGCATGCCTGACGATGTGGTGACCTTCACCGCCGATGAGAAGCTGATGGTTCACCTCTCCTGCGGCGACGCGGATTTCGATATCCTGGGCCTCAGTGCCGCGGACTATCCCGACCTGCCGGAGGTGGAGGACGAGTACTCCGTCTCCATTCAGCAAAAGGTGCTGCGGGCCATGATCGAGGAGGTGGCATTTGCCGTCTCCACCAACGAGAGCCGTCCGGTCCACACCGGCGCCCTGTTTGAGATCAGCGACACGGGGCTGGCCATGGTGGCTGTGGATGGGTTCCGTCTGGCCATCCGGCGGGAGCCGCTGGAGAAGATCGAGGGCGGCGCGTTCTCCTTCGTAGCCCCCGGCTCCGCCCTGAACGAGGTCAAGGGCATCTGCGGCGATGTGGAGGATCTGGCCGCCGTGACGCTGGGCAAACGCCACATCCTGTTTGAAGTGGGCGACACCGAGCTGATCTGCCGCCGGCTGGAGGGTGAGTTCCTGGACTACAAGAACGCCATCCCCCGGAAGAACCCCATCACCGTCATTGCCGACACCAAGGCCCTGATTGAGAGCATCGACCGCGTGTCCGTGGTGATCTCCGACAAGCTGAAAAGCCCTGTCCGCTGCATCTTCGACCACGATAAAGTGATTCTCTCCGCCAAGACCGGCAACGGCGAGGCCAAGGACGTCTGCCGTCTCAGCGGTGACGGCGGCGCCCTGGAGATCGGCTTCAACAACCGCTATCTGATGGAGGCCCTGCGCTACGCCCCCGCCGACACCGTGAAAATTGAGCTGAACACCGGTGTCTCCCCCGCCATCATCGTTCCCGTGGAGGGCGAGGAGAATTTCCTTTATATGGTATTGCCGGTGCGCTTGAAGAGCGCGGAGTGACAAGGAGGGCGGCAGGATGAAAAAAGCGTGGGAGCTGTATGTGGTCCTTGGCGCCCTGGGCCTTTTGGGCATGTATGCATACGCACTGTTCACCCGCACCCACGTGGTGTTTCTCGGGGGGCGGATCATCCGTTTCCACCTGATCCCCCTGCTGTTTGAAAATCCGCTGTTTCTTCTGACGGCGTGCCTGTTTGCCGGGATCGCCGTCTATGGAGTCAGCGGGCTGACGCATAAATAAATGAAGAGCAGGAGCCGGCGGGCTCCGACGGGAGTTTTATGAAAACCATCACCATCACAACAGAATTTATCAAGCTCCAGGATCTGCTGAAATTCGCCAATCTGGTGGAGACCGGGGGCGAGGCCAAGGAGCGCATCCAGGGCGGCGAGGTGGCGGTCAACGGGGAACCCTGCATCATGCGGGGCAGGAAGATCCGCCCCGGAGACGACGTCTGCTTCGGCGGACGGCACTATACGGTGGCCTATGCGGATTGACCGGCTGGAGCTGGAATCCTTCCGGAACTACGGGCGCCAGGCGGCGGACTTCGATCCACGGTGCAACGTCATCTTCGGCGAAAATGCCCAGGGCAAGACCAATCTGCTGGAGGCGCTGGTCTACCTTTCCTGCGGCAAGTCGCCCAGGGCCAGGACGGACCGGGAGATGATCGGCTTCGACGCGCCCGCCGCCCGGATGTACGCCCAAGTGTCTGCCCGGGACCGGATGTTCAAGGTTCAGGTGGACCTATTCCGGGACCGGAGGAGAAGAATGTCCGTCAACCAGGTAACCGCCAAAAACAGCGCCGCCCTCAGCGAGGTATACAACACCGTGTTTTTCTGTCCTGACGACCTGTATCTCATCCGGGAGGGCGCCGCCGCCCGGCGGAAATTTATGGACACGGCCCTCTGCCAGCTCAGGCCCCGCTACGCCGCGGCCCTGTCCGAGTATAACCGGACCCATGACCACAAGACCCGCATCCTGCGGGACGCCGACGAGCGGCCGGACCTGCTGGCTACTCTGCCGGATTTCAATGAGCGGCTGGTGCGCTTCGGTGCGGTGCTGATCCACTACCGACAGCAATTTTCCGTCCGGCTGAACGAGTACGCCGCTATTCACCACCTGGAGTGCTCCGGCGGAAAGGAGCGGCTGGAGGTGCGGTATCAGACCGTCTCCTCCGTCGCGGACCCGGCGGCGGACATCGCGGCCGTCACGGAGCAGCTGCGGCAGCATATGCAGGAACATCAGGCTGCGGAGCGGGCGACCCGCCTGTGCCTGTCCGGCCCCCACAAGGACGATCTGCTGGTCAGTATCGACAGCCGGGACGCCAAACAGTACGCCTCCCAGGGCCAGACCCGGACAGCGGCCCTTGCGCTGAAGCTGGCGGAGCGGGAGATTTACAGGAACGTGACGGGAGAGTACCCGGTGCTGCTGCTGGACGACGTTTTGAGCGAGCTGGACCCGAAACGGCAGGAATTCGTCCTGAACCGCATCAACGGCGGGCAGGTGTTCATTACCTGCTGCGAGGACGACCGGCTGCCCCAGCTTCTGGGAGGCAGGGTGTTTCATGTGGAACGAGGAATTATAAGGTGACGGGTACTGCAGCCGAAGAGGGGGAATTTTTATGACAAATCGTAAATTTTTTCATTGGTCTTTATGTGAAACACATACCTTGCCGGAAGTTGTAGAGGAAGCCGGCTCTTTTATAGAGGAAGTAAATATGAATACTCAAAAAGTAGTATTTAGGAAGAAATGAAATGTATCTGCATTTAGGCCAAAACGAAATTGTTCCCGAGCGCCACATCATCGGCATCTTCGACCTGGACAAATGCAGCTACGGCAAGCGCACCCGGGAGTATCTGGCCGCCGCCGAACAGGAGGGCGTGGTGCTGGACGTCTCCGGTGATATCCCAAAATCCTTCGTGGTCTGCGACCACCCTTATCACCCGCAGATCGTCTATCTCTCCCAACTGAATTCCACCACCCTGCAAAGAAGGGCTGAGAGCCAAAAGCTGGAACTGTAAGGAGAACTGAAATAAATATGGCATGCGGGGGACTGCGGCAGGCGGGCCTCTTACAGATCGTGTTTCCCCCGGGCAGCTTTCTCTGCCGTATTGCCTGGGCGGCGGTACTGACCGGCGCCCTGATCCAATGGCTGCCGTTTGAAAAAGCGCGCTTCGTAAACACATCATATTCAAGGCAGGGAGAAACGGGCCGGAAATGGCTCCAGCCCGGTTCTCTTTGCCTTGTATCGAGAAAAAACCCTTGAAAGGAGAACCTACATGGCAGAAAATGAAATTTTAAACACCACCGCAGTAGACGCGGCCAATGAATACGACGCCTCGGAGATCCAGGTCCTGGAGGGCCTGGAGGCTGTCCGCAAGCGCCCCGGCATGTATATCGGCTCCACCTCCACCTCCGGTCTCCACCACCTGGTGTATGAGATTGTGGACAACGCCATCGACGAGGCCCTGGCGGGCTACTGCACCGATATCCTGGTGCAGATCAACGATGGGGACACCATTACCGTGGTGGACAACGGCCGCGGCATTCCCGTGGACATTCAGGCCCAGACCGGCAAGCCCGCCCTGGAGGTGGTCTATACCGTCCTCCATGCCGGCGGCAAGTTCGGCGGCGGCGGCTACAAGGTCTCCGGCGGCCTTCACGGCGTGGGCGCGTCCGTGGTCAACGCCCTGTCCGAGTGGCTGACCGTCCAGGTCCACCGGGACGGCAAAATTTATGAGATGCGGTTTTCCCGGGGCCATGTGACCCAGGAGATGACCGTCGTGGGAGAGACGGACCACACCGGAACCGCCGTTACCTTCAAACCGGATCCCGAGATGTTTGAGGACACGGTGTACAGCTACGACACCCTCCTCCCGCATGCGGGGGTTGAGGCGGACCGACGCCCCCCCCCGCGCACCCCCAC
>JAUNGH010000053.1 GCA_030524605.1 Oscillospiraceae bacterium
CGTCAGATACATGACCGGATGCGCTTCATAATAAGCCTGGTCCGCATAACAGATATAGATCTCTGTGCCGCCGTCAAACCTCGCCTCAAGAGCGCCTGTCTGCGTCAGATATTCCAGCAGGCAGCGGAGATTCCTCCGGTAAACGGCCTGTGTGAGCTCATTGCGGCTGCGCAGATGCAGCCGGTCCCATACAAGCCGCTCCGCCTCACTGCACGTAACGGGGCCCCGTTCCCGCAGCCAGCGGGAGACCTCCTCTGCCTGCCGCCGCTTGACCTCATGATTGCGCCGGATCAGGTCCCCAAGCCGGTCTGTCACGCAGCCGTGGGCAAGAATATACGCATCGGCGGAAATATCTCCAAGCCGCTCCTTGCTGCGCTCGTCCTCCTCCCAGTCCATGATGGACAGCAGCTTCGCGTGCCCCAGAGTCTCCTCATCCAAAACGGCATCTGCGGTATACAGCACGCGGTCGGGCGTCATGATCCCCGTGTGCCCGGGCGTATGCCCCGGCAGGCCGCAGAGCGGAAAGGAGACCCCTCCGGCCTCCACCGACTCCGCCCCCGCCGTAAACGTCCTGTCCGCCTGAAATACCATTTCCGGCAGCAACCGCGCGAGCCGGGCTGTGCCCGCCGGCGCGTAAATGGCGCTCAGCGCCCCGTAAGACGCCGCAAACGCCGCCTCCTGCTGCGGCATCACGATCTCCGCGGAGCAGTGGCTTTGAAGCCACGCATGGTTTCCGCAGTGGTCCCGATGGGTATGGCTTCCAATGACCGCCCTGACGCGCAGGTTCTTCTCCGCAAGAAGGCGCAGCAATTCCGGCCTGTCCTCCGCATAGCCGGAGTCAAGCAGGATCGCGTCGCCGTCTCCGCACAGGAAGACAGGGATCATGACGCGAAGCGCCATGCACCAGGTATTGCCCTGTATATGTATCCAGTTTCCAACTGCTTTCATGAGCTCCTCACATCAAAACGGCACACCAGACCGGAACCGCGGCCAGGGAGAGGATCGTCGTCACGGCAATGCACGCCGACGCGAATTCGGCGTCGCCGCCATATTTCAGCGCCAGCATGGCGGTGGTGGAGCCTGCCGGCATGGCGGTCAGAATGACCGCGATACCGCGGACGAGGGCGACCGCCCCCATGAGACCGCACGCCGCCTGCACCAAAAGCGGCAGCACCGCCAGCCGTATGACGGCATAGTACCAGGTATCGCGGTGCAGCAGCAGCCTGATATCCATACCGGCCATGATGCTTCCCACCAGGATCATGGAAACCGCCGTGTTGCAGTTTCCGACCGTGCGCATCGTCTCCGTGATGAGCCTTGGCGGCGTGATCCCTGTCAGCATCAGCGCAAGGCCGATCAGCACGGCGGCAACGCAGGGATGCGTCACCAGCTTTTTCAGCGGGAAGCCGCCCTTTTTCCCCGTGAAAAAGGACAGTCCCAGCGTCCACATGACCACTCTCACAGGGATCAGGTACACTGCGGCCAACAGGGCTCCCCCGCTCCCGAAGATGCCCTCCGCGATGGGCGTTCCCAAAATCCCCGAATTGGAACAGACGGTGGCGTATTGCAGCACGGTCCGGTGCTCCGGCTCGCACCGGCGGTACAGGAACAGCCCGGAAACATAGCAGGCCGCCTGCACCGCAGCGGACAGCAGGAACATCTCCATGGTCTGGCGAAAGACGCCCTCGCCCGGCTCCGTCAGGAAGGAGCAGATGATGCTGCAGGGCAGCGTCAGGCCGATCACAAGGTCTGTCAGTACTTTTTGCCCCTCCGCCGGAATGATGTTCCTGCGCCTGAGAAAAAGGCCGACGCCCAGCAGCAGGAACAGCCTGCCGACCAGCAGAAGCTGCGTGTTCAGATCCGCCATGACACAGTATCTCCCGTTCCTTCCTTGCAGGGCACGCGTCCGCCGCATGCGCGCCGGACGCGTGCCGCGGCGCTCTCCCTTTGATTTTTCTTTTTCATACGCACCGCCTCAGCATTACAGTCGTCTTTTAAGGAGCAGCCGGGGGATGCATGTTTCAGCATCCCCCGGCTGAGAGAGAAGATATGACGCATATATGACCGCTTGGGAGGGTTACTTGCCCGCCACCAAGGGGGCAGGCGGCAGGCCCCTCCGTCCGGGCGCGGTGTCCGGCGGCGTCTCCTCAGCCCGCCTGGCGCAGCAGCGCACGCGTGACAGGCAGCATGTCGTGGTCCCGGAGCTGTGCCTTCATCTTCTCCGCCTTTTCCACGGCTCCCACGCCCTTGAGCGCGTGAATCCGCAGGGCCGAGAGGAAATCCCTTCCGGCCTCGTCCAGATCCTTGTCCGGGATCTCGCCAAGCTGGTCCAGGGCCAGCTTGTACTCGCCCCGGAGCAGGCGGTATTGCACCTCCGCCGGCATAAAGCTGATCTTCAGCATGTCGCTGACCTCCGGCAGGACCGCCATGGCCGCCTGATAGGCCGTTTCCGCCTGTTCAGCCTCCCCCAGCTGGATGAACGCCCTCAGCATTTGGGTCCAGTACAACAGGCGCAGCGTCGGATTCGGCATTTTCTCCGGATTCAGCAGGGCCAGTTCCTCCAGCGCGCCCGCCGGGTCCGCATCCGCCAGCAGCGCCGTGCTCAGGTTCAGCCGGGCAGTCAGGCGCAGCTCCGGGTTGCGCAGCGAGGCCAGGACTTCCCGCTGATTCGGAATATACTTTGCGGGGCCATCGCTCCCCTGCACTTCCAGCAGGCGGCGGTTCTCTTCCTCGAAGAACCAGCCCCACTCTTTCCGCTGCCGGAAGCGGAGCAGATAGGCCAGAAGCAGCAGCACCGCGCTGCCGGCCAGCAGGCCGGCAGCCAGAGCGGTGCGCTCCACAAAGTACAGAATGGCCATGGCCGCCGTCAGCGTGAACGCCAGGGTGCCGGGCACCCGTTCATACCGCCGGGGAAGCGGAAAGATATCCAAAAGCCGCATACAGTCACAGCCCTCCGTTCAAGGCCGGATCAGTTCAGCAGCGCCGCCAGGGCCAGCAGCTGGGTCACGATCCAGCTGGATGCGTAATAGGTCATGAACTGGACGCCGGTGTGGACACCGAACACGGTGTGCAGGAAGCCGCCCACCAGACCGATGGTCAGGGCCAGGAACACGCCCAGGATGCCGGCCTCATAGAACGCCAGCATGACCACCAGGCCGCAGAACGCGCCGATCAGGGCCTCGTGGCTGATGGCCCGGAGCATCAGCTCCGTCCAGGAGCGGGCCTTGTGCATGGCGATGGGATAGGCCGCCAGAGCGCCGCCCACCAGGCCGATGACACCGAAGATGATATAGTCGGGGATGGTCAGCATCTGGGCCAGGTTGTTGCCGATCTCAAAGCGGGGCGCACAGGCGAACAGGGGCGCGGCGGGGCCGCCGGCCACGCCGCCCACAGCGACGCCGCCCAGACCCAGCAGGGGAATGATGAAGCCCGCGATATAGGTGGCGTTGGAGGTGGAGTCCTCCACCGCCAGGCAGGTGGACACGCGGTCGAACAGCTCCTTGCAGCGGCCTGCGGAGGCCTCGCCGGACAGAACGGTCATGCCCACGGGGCTCATGGTGAAGCCGACGCTGGACACGGCGGTCCAGGCCGCGCACAGGCCGATCTGCTTCTTCGTCAGCTGCTTGAAGGGGTTGGGGAAGAAGGAGATCTTCTGCTTGGAGTCCGGGGCCAGCCAGGTCTCGTTGGGCTCGTCCTTGGCAAACTGCTTCCGGCGGCTGGGGATCAGGGCGCCAAACAGCTCATAGATCATGGGGCCGATGGTGATGCCCATGAAAATGGAGGTGAACACGGTGGAGCCGTGGCCCTCAACGGCAATGCGCTGCAGGGCCTGGATGAAAATGGCGAAGGGGATGACCGCCACCACGGCGCCCCATCTGGCAGAGGACATATAGGCGATCAGCAGGGCGCAGAGGGTGAAAATCAGTCCGGAGTGGGCAGAGATGATGCTGCCCAGGGGGGACAGGATCAGCGCCACCACAATGGCCAGGGGCAGCGCGAAAACGGTGCCCACCAGGGAGCCGGAGGCCATTTTCCGCATGGCCATGTGAGGCACGCCCAGGCGCTTGGCAATGGAGCAGTTCAGCACCATGGGCACGGCCATGGTGCTGCCCGGCAGGGCGCTCATGGCGGTGGGGATGGTGTGGGAGACCTGCATGGCAACGATGATGCCGATCTCCCAGGCGAACAGCACGCCCACAGGCGCACCGGCCAAGACCAGAATGATGGTGATGGGGACCATGGTGGCGGTCTCATCCGTGCCGGGGATGATACCCACGATGGTATACAGCAGGCCGCCAAGCACGGCGGCGGCGATAGCCAGTAAAATCGTCGTCATCATAAAATCACTGCCCCTCCTTCGCAGATGCTTTGAGCTGGTATTCGGGCTTGTAGTTGGGGGAATCCTCCGGGACCAGTGCCAGCAGGGAGTAAAGCTCCAGGTCCTCCATCTCCTTGATGACCTCGGGGCTGACGGTGCGCAGAGCCTCCCGCTCCTCCTCCACGGTCATGCCGGCGGCCTTCAGGATGTCCTCAATGTTCTCCTCCTGGAACTCGATCATGATCTTCCGCTTGGGCTTGAACTTTTTGGCGCAGATAGCGGCGCCCAGGAATGTGCCCACGATCCCCACCAACAGGGAGTAGCCCTTGGCAAGGGCGGGATCCAGGGAGTCGATCCCCAGCAGAAGCGTTCTTCCCCCCAGGAAAAACACCATTGTCAGAATCACGCAGATCACGGCGGATGCCGCCAGCTCCTTGGGAACGACGGTGTCGCCCCACACTTCCATGTACTTTCCCACTTGTTCTTCCTTTTTCATGCAAAAACCTCCTAAGCTCTTTCTGTCAGCCGCACAAGGGCCGCGGGATGGGCCGGGAATGCAAAATTCACTGTGGAAGCAGCCGCGGGGATCCTCCCCGCGGCAATCTCCCCTGCCAAGCGGAACTCAGCCCTGCATCTGCTCAAGCAGTTCCTTGGCGTAGTCCACGGAGACCTTCTTGTCCGCCACCATCCGGGCGACCACCTTGTCCAGCAGCTCGCCGGAGGCGCCGGCCACAGTGGCCAGGTTCCGGGCGTGGAGCTTCATATGGCCCTTCTGGATGCCGTCGGTGGCCAGGGCCCGCAGGGCGGCGAAGTTCTGGGCCAGGCCCACGGCGGCGATGACCTGGGCCAGCTCGGCGGCGGTGGTGACGCCCAGCAGCTTCACGCAGGCCTGAGCCGCGGGGTGGATCTTGGTGGCACCGCCCACCAGGCCCACGGGAGTGGGCAGCTCGATGGAGCCGGTCAGATTGCCGTCGGCGTCCTTCTCCCAACGGGTCAGGGAGGTGTACCGTCCGCTCCGGGCGCAGTAGGAGTGGACGCCGGCCTCCATGCCCCGCCAGTCGTTGCCAGTGGCAACGACCACGGGATCAACGCCGTTCATGATGCCCTTGTTGCTGGTGGCGGCGCGGTAGGGATCCGCCGCCGCGAAGGCCCAGGCCGCCACGATGCCGTCCACAACCTCCTCGCCGCCGATGGCCTCCTTGGTGAAGACGGCGGTGGCGCGGGCCAGGCGGTGGTCCGCCAGGTTGGACAGGATGCGCAGCTTCACGGTGCCGCCGGTCAGCTCCTCGATTTTGGGGGCCACGGCCTCCGCCATGGTGTTGACGGCGTTGGCGCCCATGGCGTCGCCGGTGTCCACCAGCAGGTGCGTGACCACCATGGGGCCGATCTCGGAGTCCAGAACGCGGACCTCCAGGTCCTTGGCGCCGCCGGTGATCTTCACCAGAATGGGGTCCCGCTCATTGGCGATGGCCAGAATTTCGTCCTTGTGGTGCAGGATGTTCTGGCGGGCGAAGAAGGGGTTCGCCACGCCGATGCACTGGACCTGGGCGATCATGATGTTTCCGGTGTAGCTGGTGGTGAAGCCCCCGCCGACCCGGGCCATCTTGGCGGCGTTGGAGGCGGCGGCCACCACGGATGCCTCCTCCAGCACCATGGGGATGACGTACTCCTTGCCGTTGATCAGGAAGTTCATGGCAACGCCGACAGGCAGCTGATAGGTGCCGATGACGTTTTCGATCACATGGTCGGCCACCTCATTGCTCAGGGCGCCGGGATTGGTCAGGCGGCCGATCTCCTCCCCGGTCAGGCCGGAGAACTCCGCCGCCTCGGCGGCCCGCTGCTCCAGAGACAGCTTGTGGAAGCCGGAATACTGGTTGCTTTTCATAGAATGTTCCTCCCTTTCAAATTCAAACCCCTTACCAGTCGGTATCTACCTTCATCCGCATAAAGGCGGAGCCCATGGACTTTCCCAAAGTGTCCAGCCGCAGGGAGTGGGTGGCACCGCCGCCCAGAGCGTGCTTCATGACGAAGTTCATGCCGCAGAGGGTGTCCACGTCATAGCGGATGATCTCTCCCTTTACCATGTCGCCGAAGTACGCCTTCACCCGCTCCACGGTCAGAACACGCTTGAGGAACTCGTAATCCTTGGGGTCCCGGGCAAACACGCAGACGTTGCTGGTGTCGCCCTTGTCGCCGCTGCGGCCGTGGGCCAGGGTGTTCAGATAAACCAGTGCCATCTCATTTCACCTCCAGAATGTGGGACTCCAGCTTGACAGCGTCTCTGGGGATCAGGGTGGGCCACAGGCCGATGACATCCGTCACATGGGCGCGGCCGCCGAAGAAGGAGGCGCCCGGAGGCCCGTTGAGCTGCAGGGGGCTGATTTCGGGAATGATGAGCTGGGCGTCCTTCTTCTCCCTGGTGCGGATGGCGATGCGGAGCACCACCTCGTTCATGCGCTTGATGAGGTCGTCGTCGATCTCGGCCACATCCAGGTGCAAGGCGTTGAGACCCACATAGTCGATGCGCAGGTCCTCGTACTGCATGCCCTTGCGCTTCATCTTTTTCATCAGGATGTCCGCGGCGTACTGCGCCTTTTCATAGGCGTCCGGCCAGGCGAAGGACAGATAGGTGACGACCTTGTAGCCGGCGTGGTAGCCCAGGCACAGCTTCAGCTGTTCGGGCTTGGCCTTGCCCTTGATGCCGCCCACCCGGACGCGGTTGTCGCCGTCCTGGGTCAGCGTGGCGCGGCTGATGTCCACGGTGACATCGGGGGTGATGTAGTTGGCGGGGTCGTGGACCTCGTACAGGAACTGCTCCTTGCAGCTCTGCTCGGAGATCAGGCCGCCGCAGCCGGGGGCCTTGGTGATGTGGAAGTCGTCCTCCGTCAGCTCGGCGATGGGGAAGCCCAGCTGGTCCATGTCCGGCACGCCGCGCCAGTCGTACTGGAAGTTGCCGCCGGCGCCCTGGCCGCCGCACTCCAGCAGGTGGCCCGCCATGATGCCCCGGGCCAGGTCGTCCAGATCGTCCTCCTTCCAGCCGAACTCATAGGCCAGCGGAGCCAGGAACATGGCGCTGTCCGCCGCCCGGCCGGTGATGACGGTGTCCGCCCCCTGGGCCAGGCAATCCATCAGGGGCTCCCGGCCGTAATAGACGTTGGCGTTCACCAGCTTGTCCTTGATCTCGTTGAAATCGCCCACGTCGTCCATGTTCTTGAATTCACAGCCGTCGGCGATCATCTGCGGGATCCGGTCCAGCAGATCGTCGCCGGTGACATAGCCGATCCTGTAGCCGTGCATGCCCTGTTCCTCGGCCACGGCCTTCAGCGCGTCCACCGCGCCGGTGATATTCATGCCGCCGGCGTTGGTGATGATGCCGATCTTCTTCTCATAGGCCTCCCTGCCGATCTCCTTCATCAGGTTGATGAAGTCCCGGGCATAGCCTGCGGCGGGGTTCTTCATCCGCTGCCGCTGCATAATGGACAGCGTCAGTTCCGCCAGGTAGTCACAGGCCATATAATCCAGATTTCCGTGCCGGATCATGTGGATGGCCGCGTCGGGGCTGTCGCCCCAAAAGCCCTGGCCGCCGCCAATGGACACTTTTTTCATAGCCATACTCCTTTTTGAAGTCTTTTGCGGGTCTGCTTTCGCCTTTATTATTAGCAAAATCCGTGCCAATTCTGCGGCTGGTTCGGCCACCTCCCGCGAAAAAAGCCGAAACCCGCTCCGCGGCAGCCTATACAAGTTTTTTCAATTTTTCCGCTTTAATTCCAAACTTTTTAGATGTTTTCCACAAAAAACGACCAGAGGTGCCATTTTCGGCACTTCTGGTCGTTTCTATTTTGGCACTTATGCTATTTTTGGCACTCTCCCCCGCCGAGCAAGCCGTGCTCCGCGCATTTTCGGTAAAAGGTCCTGCGGCTGAGCCCCAGCTGCTCCATGGCCTTTCCCCGCTTGCCTGCGGCGTCGGCCAGGGCCTGCTGCAGCAGCAGCCGCTCGTATGCCCGCAGCAGCTCCCGCAGAGGCCCCCGGGGCAGAGGCGCGTCCGCGGTCTCCGGCCCGGCCTGCCGCTGGGGATCGGGCAGCCCATGCAGCAGCAGGCTCTCATCCTCCAGGATCACGGCCCGCTCGATGCAGCCCTGCAGCTCCCGGGTGTTGCCCGGCCAGCGCTGCTGCTGGAGATGGAGATAAACCCCGCTGGAAAGGCGCATGTCCTTTCCGTACTTGTGGTTGAAGTGTTTTAAAAAGTAGTCCGTCAGCAGCACCACATCCCCCGGCCGCTCCCGCAGCGGCGGGATCTGCAGCGTGAATACATTCAGCCGGAAAAACAGGTCCTGCCGGAAGCTCTTTTCCGCAATCATCTGCTCCAGCGGCTGGTTGGTGGCCGCCAGAATGCGGACATCCACCCGCAGGTTCCGCTGCCGCCCCAGCTTTTCGATCTCTCCCTGCTGGATGACCCGCAGCAGCTTGGACTGCATGGTCAGGGGCATGTCGCCGATCTCGTCCAGGAAGATCGTACCCTTGTCCGCCAGCTCAAACTTGCCTTTTTTGCCGCCCTTGAGGGCCCCGGTGAACGCGCCCTCCTCGTAGCCGAACAGCTCGCTCTCCAGCAGCTCCGCCGGGATCGCCGCGCAGTTGACGGTGATGAGGGGCGCGCCCTTCCGCCCGCTGCACTGGTGGATATAATTGGCCAGAACCTCCTTTCCCACGCCGTTTTCGCCGCGGATCAGCACCGGCACGTCCGTCCGGGCCACCACGGCGGCCTGGTCCAGAACGTTCAGATACGTCCGCTCCTGGGTCAGGATGCCCATGTTCCGGACGGTGGTCAGGCTGTTCAGCTGGTCGGAGTACTCGCCCACGATGCTGGTCATCTTCTTGACCTCCCTGTCCAGGGCGTGGAGCTCCGTCACATCCTGGAAGATGGAGACGGTGCCCGCGAACACCTCTCCGGAAAACAGGGGGAAGATCCGCAGCGAGACGTATTTGTTCACCGACGCGATCCGCTTCGCGGGGCTCTCCGCCGGCTTGCGGGTGGTCAGCGCCCGGGTCAGCAGGGAATCCGGCTCCACCTGCTGGATATACTTCCCGATGATCTTGTAGGGCTTCACGTTCAGGATATCCGTATACGCCTGGTTCAGGTAAAACACCCGTCCGGCGGCATCCACCGCAATGATGCCGTCGCGGACGCTGTCCAGCAGCTGGGTAAACATGTCCTTGCGCTGCTGAAAGCTCAGATATTCCAAAAGCTCCCGCCGGATCCTGTAACCGCAGGCGCCGTCCCGGTCCAGCAGGTAAACCATCTCTTTGCAGGAGGCCAGCAGGTCCCTGGTGATCTCGTGCACATGCAGATTTTCCGGCAAAACGCTTTCCGGATCCACCCGGCCGGGATCCCACAGCTTTTCCGCAATATCCCGCAGCAGCATATCCGTTCTCTCCCTTTCTCAGACAATGATAACTTATCTTACTACAATTTTGCCCGGATTACAAATGTACGCGGCAAAAAATCAGGCGCGCCTGCGGATTTCCCGCAGGCGCGCCCGGCCGGCACCGGATATCGGTCTTATGCTTGCCGAAAGTTTCCCCTCCGCAGAGGCCGGTCAGGCCATGACGGCCTCCGCCGGGATCCGGATCATATAGGGCTGCGTCTGCGCCGTATAGTCCGAACCCAGAAGCTGCTCCATGCCGCTGTCATAGGCCCGCCCCTGGTCCAGGTTGATTGCCGCCGCGACCGCCACCTCGGCCTCCATCCGCGCATCCTGGTTCACCGTCATGTAGAGCTTGCCCGCCTCCAGGGCGGCCGCGCCGTCCGCAGTGCAGTCCACGCCGACGATGGGAACATCCCCGGGATCCAGGCCGGCCTCCTCCATTGCCTCGATAACGCCCAGCGCCATGGCGTCGTTGTTGCAGATGACGCAGTCGAACTCCACCCCCTGCGCCAGCAGCTCCTTCATGGCGTCCCGCGCCCGGTCGCGGTAGAAGTCACAGACCTGATAGGCCGCCGCCGCGACAGGGTTGAAGCTGACATCCGTCAGGCTCCGGATCGCACCGTCCGACCGCTCGTCGGTGTTCTCCAGGCCGGGGACACCCTGGAACAGCAGATACCGGATATCCGCGCCCTGTTTCCGCTCCCAGAAGTACTCCGCCAGCGCCTTGCCCTGCAGCAAGCCGCTCTGGGTCTCGTCCATGCCCACAAACACCATCTTCTCATGGAGGATGGGATTTTCCGGCGCGCGGTTCACGATCACCACGTTCGCGCCGCCCACGACCTCCGCGATCTGCTCGGACGCCTCGTCGTTGGTGAGATTCACGATCAGCGTCTCTGCGCCGGCGGCCAGCGCCTCATGGGCCTGCCGGAGCTGGGTGCCCGCGTCTCCCTCGGCAGTGTAGTACAGCAGCTCATAGCCCTGGGCTGCGGCCTCCGTCTCGATGTTCTCCTTGAGGTCCATCAAAAACTCATCCTCCTGGGACAGCAGCAGCGCCAGGGTCTTTGTCTCCTTTTCCTCCTCCGCCGCCGTCTCGCTGCTTCCGCAGCCCGCACAGAGGAAAACCACAGCGGCGATCAGGACCAGGGCGGTGCCCACTCTTGATGCGTTTCCGTTCTTCATGACAGCTCCTCCATTCAAATCCAATTGTTCGGGTGATGGCCTTATTATAGAGGCCCGCCCCCGCGGTTTGAATGGACAAAAATGCGCAGGAGCCGAACGGCTCCCGCGCCCGCCCCGCAAAACCGGACTTTTTTGCGGTCCTACGGCCTGGTCCTGTACTTCCGGTATTCCGTGGGCGTGAGTCCGATGTACTTGGAGAAGATGCGGGAGAAATAGCTGGCGTCCTCAAAACCCACCGCCTCCGAAATGGCCTGAACGGAGTCCTGCGAGTTCACCAGGCGGATCTGCGCCTCGCCAATGCGGCGGCGCAGGATATACTGCTTGACCGAATACCCCGTCTTCTGCCTGAACATATGGGACAGGTGGAAGGGGCTGATGTAGAACAGCCGCACCAGCTGCTCGTTGGAGATGTCCTCCGCGTAGTGCTGGTCGATATACTTTGCGATCTGCCCGAAAATCGACTCCTCCTGTGTCACAAAGGCGTCCTTCCGGCCGTCCACCATCCGCTTGACCAGCTCCAGCGACGCCAGCATCAGATACTGGCACAGCGGCTGGTAGCCCGCCTCCCGCTCCGCCGCGTAGCGGTCGATCTGGCAGAACAGCTGCATCAGGTCGTCGAACTGCTCCGGGCGGTGGAACAGCGGACTGAACTGCTTCCCGATCAGGCAGTGGGGCGGCAGGCCAGGCAGGGCCAGGTTCCCGATGCCGACGCACAGCGTTTGATACGGCTCGTCGGTCTGGGGGAATTCGTCGTGCAGCGCGCCGCCGTTGCACAAAATCACGTCCCCGGCAGCCACCTCGTGGCAGCACAGGTCCAGCGTATAGCGCCCCCGCCCCTTGATGATCAGCAGCACCTCGGCCAACTGCTCGTGACAGTGCATCAGGGTGGAGTGGTTCCCCTCGGTCCAGTCGTAATAGCAGATGTACGCGATATACGGCTGGTCCTTCGGCAGCGTTTTTGCCTCCTCGGCGGTAAAAACGAACCGATGCCGGTTCAATTCCATCTGTTTCATCGTCTCTCCCTTCTGCATCTCACCAAAAAATGCGGAAATCGGCGGGCGCGTTCCCCCGCCCGGCGCAGCACCGCAAAAAAGTCCGGTTTTTTCCTCCATTATGCCGTGCCGCGCCGGGGAATGTCAATCCAAACATGGGCCGGAAGGCGTCAAAAGGGGGCTGCCCCTTGCGGCGGGGCAGCCCCTTTTCACCTCCCGGAAGCGGGAGGGGATCTATTCGTAATCGCAGGGCATGGCTTCCTTCAAAACCGCCGTGGACTTCTTCACGCCGGTGAGGGCGGGCATGGTCAGGTCCTCCATCTCCTGGCTGACGGGGCCGTCGTAGCCCTCCATGCTCAGGACGGACAGAAACTCCTTCCACCAGCGCACATCGTGGCCGTGGCCCAGGGCCACGTAGTTCCAGGTGCGTCTGGAGAACTCGCCGATGGTCTTGGTGTCCAGCACGCCGTCGGGGCCGACGTAGTTCCGCTCCATGCGGACGTCCTTGGCGTGGACGTGGTAGATGCGTTCCCTGCCCAGCTTGTGGACGGCCATGATGGGGTCGCCGCCCATCCACATCAGGTGGGAGGGATCCAGGTTCATGCCGATCATGGGATCCACCGCGTCCCGCAGGCGGATCAGGGTCTCGGGGTTGTAGACCATCTGGCAGCCGTGGTTCTCCAGGGCAATGGTCTCAATGCCGTTGGCCTTGGCCAGCTGCACGGTCTCCTTCCAGTAGGGGATCAGGACCTCCTCCCACTGCCAGTTC
>JAUNGH010000304.1 GCA_030524605.1 Oscillospiraceae bacterium
CGGCCTGATCACCGCCTCCGCCGGCAACCACGCCCAGGGCGTGGCCTACGCCGCCCAGGTGGCGGGGGTGAAGGCCACCGTCGTCATGCCAACCACCACGCCGCTGATGAAGGTCAACCACACCAAGGAGTACGGCGCGGAGGTCATCCTCCACGGCTCCGTGTTTGACGACGCGGCGGAGCACGCCATGGCGCTGGCGGCGGAGAAGGGCATGACCTACATCCCTCCCTTCAACGACCTGGACATCGCCTGCGGCCAGGGCACCATCGCCTATGAGATCTTCCAGGCCCTGCCGGATGTGGACGTCATCCTGGTGCCCATCGGCGGCGGCGGGCTGGCGGCGGGCGTGTCCACGCTTGCAAAGCTGCTGAATCCCCACGTGCGGGTCATCGGCGTGGAGCCGGTGGGCGCGGCGTCCATGAAGGCGTCCGTCGAGGCGGGCCATGTGGTCACGCTGCCCTCCGCCGTCACCATTGCCGACGGCGTGGCGGTGCGGACGCCGGGGGACGTGGTGTTCCCTTACATCCAGCAGAACGTGGACGAGATTTTGACCATCGAGGACGTGGAACTGGTGGAGGCGTTCCTGGATATCATGGAGAACCACAAGATGGTGGTGGAAAACGCGGGACTGCTGTCCGTGGCGGCGCTGAAGCACCTGGACTGCAAGGGGAACAACGTGGTGCCCATCCTCTCCGGCGGCAATATGGACGTCATCACCATGTCCAGCCTGGTGCAGCACGGCCTGATCCAGCGGGGGCGGGTGTTCACCTTCTCTGTCATGCTGCCGGACCGGCCCGGCGAGATGCTCCGCATCGCGGAGATCCTGGCCCGGGAGAACGGCAACATCATCAAGCTGGACCACAACCAGTTCGTCAGCATCAACCGCCAGAGCCGGGTGGAGCTGCGGGTGACGCTGGAGGCTTTCGGCCTCGAGCACCGGGCCGCCATCCTGGAAGCCCTGCGGCAGGCGGGCTACGAGGCCAGCCTGGTGGACTCCACCGGCATTTACAGCTGAGAAAGACCGCGTCAGCCGCTGGGACAGCCGGGTCCCGGCGGCCTTTCTTTTGACCGCGCCGCTCTGACAGGATACTGGGCCGCCGATGCCATCCTGGGTATCTTTGCGGCCGCCGGTGTGCTGAACCTTGCCCTGGGAGTCAGGTCAAGCTGTGCATCGCCATCTGCCGGACTCTGGGCAAGACCCTGGACGAGCTGTTTTGGGAATAAAAAACCCCGGAGGGACCGTGTTCCCTCCGGGGTTTTGCGCTTATTTCGTCAGGGTCAGCTTGAAATCCGGGCCGTCCTCGGCCACGGCCACCTGATAGCCCTGGGTCCGGGCGAACCGGGTGATGTTCTCCACGGCCACCTTGGCGTCGGCCAGGACCTCCAGCCTGGCGGGGGCGTCCTTGCGGACCGCCTTCTGCACCATGATGACGGGCATGGGGCAGGAGAGACCTCTCGTATCGACCATTACGCATCCTCCTTTCCGGGGAGATGGGTGACGGTGATGACCGCCAGCACCACAAAGCCCAGCACGACGGCCGCCATGCCGGCGGTGCCGATGCCGCCCACCGTGTAGACGCCGTCCACCACAC
>JAUNGH010000054.1 GCA_030524605.1 Oscillospiraceae bacterium
AATGACTTTTCCGACTTCCTCAAGCAGTACCGCCGTACCGTACAGATCCACTTTCAGAATCGCTTCAACCGGAGCCTGGCTGGGGGAAACGCCTGCCGCATTGACCAGCATGGAGATTTCCCCGTATTTTTTTGCTTCCGCAATCAGATTCAGAATGGACTTGCGGGAGGATAAATCCATTTCCAGCGGAACGGTATCAAATCCCGCGTCATTCATGGTTTTGGAAATCGCCTCTGCGTTTTCCACTTTCTTATCGCCGACCACAATTTTCATCCCGTAACCCATTCTTCTTGCAATCGCCATACCGATCTGTCCGGCTCCGGTTAAGATCATGACATCCTTCATTGTGTTTCTCCCTTCTTACAGTTTCCCGCCAAAGACCGGGAATCTGCTGAATTCGCCGTAGTCACGGATGCGCTCCATTCCCTTCAGCGCCTCCATATCCGCGTCGGAGATCACGAAGTTCACCTGGGCATTGTCCCGCATGTGGCCGGGATCGGCGGTCTTGGGCAGGGGCAGCGTACCCAGCTGGAGGGTGTAGCGAATGCACAGCTGGGGCACGGTCACACCGTACTTGTCCGCGACAGCCTTGACCTGGGGATTTTTCAGCATCTCGCCGTGGGCCACGGGAGAGTACGCCTCCACCACCATCCCCTTGCTCTGGGAGCAGGCGATCAGGTCAAAGGGCGTGTTGCTGATATGGATCAGAAGCTGGTTGACCATGGGAGTCACGGTGCAGCCGGCGAGCAGGTTGTTAATGTCCTGCTCCTGGAAGTTGGAGATGCCAATGGCCCGGAGCTTGCCGGCCCTGCAGGCGTCCTCCAGGGCGCGCCACGCCTCCCGGTTGCCCTCCGCATAGCGGTCCCCGCTCTGGTTGACCTCGGCCCAGGGCTGGGGGCTGTGGATGAGCATCAGGTCGATGTAGTCCAGGCCCATGCGCATGAGGGAGCCGTCAATGGCCTCCGCCGCCCCGGCGTAGGTCTTGGCCTCGGCGGCCAGCTTGGTGGTGACGAACAGCTCCGAACGGGGGACGCCGCAGGTGCGGACGCCCTCGCCCACGCCCCGCTCGTTCTCATAGGCCTGGGCGGTATCGAAGTGGCGGTAGCCGATGTCTACGGCGTTCCGCACCGCCCGGGCGGCGGTATCATCAGGAATGAACCAGGTGCCCAGCCCCAGCTTGGGGATTTGGACTCCGTTGGACAGGGTGAAATTCTCTTCAAAAATCATGACCTCAAATCCTTTCTGAAAATAGAAATTCCTTTCGCGGTATGCTAATATAGACTGCGAAGCATCATACATGGAGGTGATCCGTGATGCACGATATGGAAGAGCTGTGTAAATTGGCCCGCTCGTTCCCCTTGACAGAGGGGGAGAACAAAACCGGACTTCCCTATTTATCCATTTACCTCTCTCGGGAAAAAGAAGCCGCCATGCCGCGAACGGACAGCTTTTATATCTACGCCGTCATTGCCGGCTCGCTCCGGCTGCACACCCCCTCCGGGATCCTGGACTATATGCCGGGACAGTATTCCATATCAAAAATCGATACCCCCACATCCGGGCATATCCTGACCTTTTCCCAGCAGGGGGATTTTCTCGCGGCTGCGGTTGAACTCTCCCTCCACGACGTCATATCCGTCCTTCTTGACCTGGACGGCAGCCTTGCGGAGCAAATTGCCGGTTCCACGCTGGATGACGCGGTGACGCGATCCTCCGACCGGCACGTGCTCGCATCCATTCAACGGATGCTGTCGGTCACCAAAGAGCCCGCTCAGCTTCCGTTTATGGGAAAGCACATCAAACGGGAACTCATATTTTTCATTCTCTGCGGCTCCTGCGGCAGCCAGTTCCTGCAGAGCGTCGCCAATATCCAGCAGGCGGGAGAGATCTACGAGATAAACAGCTGGATCAAAGCGCATTTCCGCGATTCCTTCACCGTTGAGGAATTGGCGGACATGCGGAATATGAGTGTCTCGCTCTTTCATCAGAAGTTCAAGCACGCGGTTGGAATGGGACCTCTTCAATGCCAGAAGCGGCTGCGGCTGACGGAGGCCCGCAGATTGATGCTGGACGAGAACAGGAATGTAACCGAGGCCTCTTTGGAAGTTGGCTACGAGAGCGTTTCTCAATTTACAAGGGAATACCGGAAGATGTTCGGCACAAAGCCGAAGGAGGACATTTTAAAACTCCGCGGCCAGCTGGAGAAACAGGTGAATTTTTCGTAGGAATAGGCAAGCGGCCGCTCCATATCCCCTGTTAGGATAAAGGTGCGCCTACGAGCGCGCGTTTTCAAAACGCAGGATCAAGATATGGAGGATATGAATATGGTTTTGACAGACGAGTTATGCGACAAACTGTGCGCCGCCGCCCGCGAAAAGAGCCGGGAACTTGGGTTCGGCATCAGCTTCGCCATTTGTGATGAAAACGGGCTGCCCCGGGCATACCGCCGCTATGGCGACGCGCTGGTTCTGAGCATCACCCTGGTCCCCGGGAAGGCATACACGGCGGCAGTCACCCAATGCAGGACAAAAGACGTTGCCGCCTGTGCCGTGGAAGGCGGCTCTCTGATGGCGATTCAGACCAATGACCCGAAGATCACATTGGTCGCCGGAGGGTATCCCCTGTTCGCTCACGGAAAAATCGCGGGAGGCATCGGCGTAGGCGGAGGGACGGAAGAACAGGACTGTGCGGTTGCCGAATATGTTGTCTCCGTCTTCCAGGAGCTGACGACATGAATTTAAGCGAATTCTGCACTTGTAAAAATTTGGACTGCCCGCTGCATCCAACCAGGCATGATAGAGGCTGTGCGCCCTGCATTGCGAAAAATCTGAAGCTGCGGGAAATACCCAGCTGCTTTTTCCACAAGACCGGCGGCAGCGAAACCAGATCCGGCGACAGCTTTGAGGACTTTGCCAGAGCTGTCCTGAATCTCCCGGGAAATTAGTAATAGGCGTATCGGAAAGCACGTTTCCGATACGCCTATTATAGTTTCATTCCTTTGTTATGTCGAATGCCTGTTTTCTATTCTGTTTCCATGCTCAAAAGGCATTTTGCGTGTTCCAGGAACCGGCTGACCGCTGTTGGGAAAGGCTGGCCCCGCTTCCACGCCAGAACCGAGGTGGCTGTCAGCTCCGGGTATAGCGGCACCATACGGATCTCAGATTGATCCAGAAAGGGCAGCGCCCCTTCCACAATGAGTGCGTAGCCCAGGCCGGCCCGGACCATCATGGCGGCGTTGGTGCCGAGATTGCTGACGCCGATCACCCGCAGACTGTTATAATGGGCGCCGAACCAGTTGGCCACCTCGTCATGCACCTTCTGGCGGCTGGGCAGAATGACCGGGATCTCAGCAAGATCTTTCGCGGTCACACGCTCCCGTTTGGCAAGGGGCACACCGGCGGGCATCACGGCTGCCCAGCGCTCTTTGACCGGCAGCCGGATATACTCATATTTCTCCATGTCCACCGGCTCCAGCAGCAGCCCGATGTCCGTCAGGCCGTTGTCCATACGGTGTTTGATCTGATCCGCGTTTTCCGTGTAGACATCAAACGACACCTGCGGGTGCCGCTGGGAAAAGGATTCCATCAGATCGGTCAGCAGCTTCACCGAGGCCAGCTCTCCGCAGCCGATGGAGATCGTGCCCTCGACCTGTTCCTCTTTGGCCGAGACCTCCGCCTCGGTTTTTTCTATCAGCTCCAGGATCTCCTCCGCCCGGCGCCGCAGCAGAAGCCCCTCGTCCGTCAGGGTAAGGGGGCGGCTGTCCCGAATAACGAGCTTGGCGCCGATCTCATCTTCCAGCAGGGCCATCTGGCGGCTCAGGGTCGGCTGGGTGATGTGCAGCGCCTTGGCCGCGTTGGTAATATTCCGCTCCCGGGCTACGGTTAGAAAATAGTGCAGCAATCGTGTCTCGATCATGGCTGTATCTCCTTCTGCCGCCTCATCCTATATGGCGATTATACCCTGCGCGGAAAAAACGTGTCAACCGCCCTCTTCCACGGGCCTGCCAAAGCGGCAGAAAGGCGGAAACACGCCGCGGCTTGTCCGCGGCACGGGGACCCGATTGCTTCGCAAAAGCTTATGCGTCCGCATACCCCATTTTTGAATATGCGGCTGCGATTTTATCCACGGCGGCCTGTATGCCGCCCTCGCCAGTGTCGAGGTAGAGGTCAAACCGGCCGGGCGCTCCCCATTCCATCCCGGTATGGGATCGGTAGTATGCGCCGCGCTGCTGATCCGTCTTTCGCACCAGAGCCTCCGCCTTTTTCCGGCTGATGTGCTCCAATTCCATTTTCCGCTGGACCCGGATGTCGAAAGGGGCCGCGATAAACACCGTCAGGAGGTTCACATCTTTCATATCGCGCAGGATGTAGTCGGCGCAGCGTCCGATGATCACGGCGTCCTCCCGGCGGGCGATCGCCCGGATCACTTCGCTTTGCAGCTTGAACAGCACCGAGGAGTAGGACTGTCCCTTGGTCACGCGGTGGTTCCCCTCGTAGACCGCTTCATAGAGCCAGGGGTTTTCCTGCTTTTCATCAAATCCCGCCAGCTTTTCATGGCGCAGCTCTCCATGCTCCGCCGCCAGGGCGATGAGTTCCTTGTCATAACACGCAATGCCCAGCCGGCCGGCGGTCTCCATGCCGGTCTCATGCCCGCCGCTTCCAAATTGACGTCCGATGGAAATGATTCTGTGCCCCATGCGCGCTCCCTCCTGTGTATTTATAGTCCGTCCCGCTCCGCCCGGCGAAACGCCTCCCGGATCTGATCGTCAAACGCTGCCTTCAAATAGGCCATGATGGTCTCCTCGGGCGTGTCCAGGCCCCGGCGTACCCACTCCATCACCGTTCCGCTGAGGGCCGCAATATAGAAGTCCCGGAGAAATGCCTGATACTGTGCCGAAACCTGATAGCGGCCCCCGACATCGCTTATAAACAGGTCCATCAAATGCGTGGTCTCCCGCCGGAGCAGGTTCCGCAGTTCGATCTCGCCCAGGCTGTCGATGGCGCACTGATACACAGCCTTGTTCTCACGTACATTCTGCAGGAACAGGTAGAATCCCTCCTGCCAGGTCAGGCAGTTATCGCTCCTCTGGATCAGGGACAGCCCCTCCTCCTGAAACATCCAGGCCAAAAGGTCGTAAATATCCTTGAAGTGATAGTAAAATGTATAGCGGTTTGTGCCGCAGTCCGCGGCGATCTCCTGCACTGTGATTTTCTTCAGGTTCTTTTTACTCATCAGCTTTTTCAGGGAATCCGCCATCTGCTTCTTCCGGAGATAGGATAACTCTTCGTGTTTCATCTGCACCACCGATCCTGTTCAAAGAAATACCACATTTTTTCTGAAATGTCATTACACAATTCCTGACATTTGTTAGGTTTGAGGCGTAAGGTTCAACAGATTTGCAAAAATGTTCAATCTTGCACATTTGCCATAACTTGCGGATTGTATTTCAGGGCGTTGATATCGTATAGTCAGTGCAAACATGATATGGGAGGAATCTGATTATGCGGGATCCAGTATATCATATTCAGATGAAAAGCGCTATGGGTGTCAAACACGGAAAGGCAGAGATCCAGCTTCAGAATGGTCAGGTCAGGCTGGAGCTGCTGGGGTGCGAGGATTTGTTCACCGGGGAATTTACGGCGGGATATCTGTTTGAAGCGGCAGGGTCGCTGAAAACAGCTGTGCGGGAGCTGCCCGGTATCCTTCGCGGCTTTTTGACCGAGGACCGGTTCCAGGCCGTCTTTCATTCGGAACATGGAGATTTCCCTATGGAAGGTATTCTGGAGCAGGGCCCGGACAAACAGCAATGAGTTCAGTTGACGGAGGTTTGTATGGAACACAATCAAAAACCCAGTTTCTTCGTGCAGCTGGCCACCTGGATCGTGGATAAACGGAGCCTGTTCTTCCTGATCTATGGCGCGGCCCTGATCTTTTCCCTCTTCTCCAGGAACTGGGTATCGGTCAACAACGACATCACCGATTATCTGCCGGAAAGCACGGAAACGCGGCAGGGCCTGGGGATCATGGAGGAGCAGTTCACCACCTTCGGCTCCGCCCGGGTGATGGTCTCCAACATCTCCTATGAGCAGGCGCTTCCGCTGGCAGACCGTCTGGAGTCCATCGAGGGTATTTCCACCGTGGACTTCGGGGATGAGGACAACGCGGAGGACCGGGCGGACCACTATCGGAACTCCGCCGCGCTGTTCGACGTCACCTTTGACGGCGAGGCGGACGATCCGGTCAGCACCGCGGCCATGGAGGAACTGAAGGAAACATTGGCGGCATACGACGTCTCCATCTCCAGCTCGGTGGGCGAGAGTCAGTCGGAGACGCTGGCAGCGGAAATGACGGTCATCATGGGCATCGCCGCCGTCATCATCGTGGCGGTGCTGCTGCTGACCTCCAAGACCTACGGCGAAATCCCGGTGCTGCTGATCACCTTCCTGTCCGCCATGCTGCTGAATATGGGCACCAACTTCATCTTTGGGGAAATATCCTTTGTCTCCAACTCCATCTCCTCCGTGCTGCAGCTGGCGCTGGCCATCGACTACGCCATCATCCTCTGCCACCGGTTCAGCGAGGAGCGGGAGCACGCCCCGGCCCGGGAAGCCTGCATCCTGGCGCTGAGCAAGGCCATCCCGGAGATCGCCTCCAGCTGCCTGACCACGCTGGCGGGCCTGGCGGCCATGATGTTCATGCAGTTCCGGATCGGCTTTGACATGGGCATGGTTCTGATCAAGGCCATCATTCTCTCCATCCTGTCGGTCTTTACCCTGATGCCGGGCCTGCTGATGCTGTTCAGCAAGCTGATTGACCGGACACACCACCGCAGCTTTGTGCCCAAGATCACGGTCTGGGGCCGGTTTGTCACAAAGCTCAAATTCATCGTGCCGCCCATCTTCGTCTGTGTTCTGGTGGGCGCTTTTTACCTGTCCAACCGCTGCCCGTACAGCTACGGCTACAGCCTGATTGAACCAGTGACAAAGAGCGATTCCATGCTCCAGGAGGCGGCTATTGAGGAGACCTTCGGCGCGCAGAACGTCATGGCCATCCTGGTGCCGGCGGGGGACTATGAACGGGAGGGCCGGCTGCTCAAGGCGCTGGACGCCATGGACGAGGTGGAATCGGCCACCGGGCTTGCCAGCGTGGAGATCGAGGACGAGGACTATGTGCTGACCGACCAGCTGACGCCCCGCCAGTTCTCTGAGCTGCTGGACATGGATATTGAGATCATCCGCCTGCTCTATACGGCCTACGCCGCCGATCTGGAGGAGTATGGCCGCATCGTCAACAACATCGACAACTACAGCGTCTCCATCCTGGATATGTTCCTGTTCCTCTATGACCGGGTGGACGAGGGTTACGTCACCCTGGACGACGAGACCCAGGCCGATCTGGAGGATATGCACGACCAGATCACGGACGCCCTGGCCCAGCTCCAGGGCACGGAATACTCCCGAATGGTCCTGCAGGTGGATCTCCCGGAGGAGGGTGAGGAGACCTTCGCCTTCCTGGACAGCCTCCATGCGCTGGTAGGCCGCTACTACGACGCGGGCACCTTTTACATCACAGGGGATTCCACCAGCGACTATGACCTGGCCTCCTCCTTCGAGAACGACAACATCCTCATCAGCGTCCTGACGATCCTGTTTGTCATCATCGTGCTGCTGTTCACCTTCCAGTCGGTGGGCCTGCCCATCCTGCTGATCCTGGTGATCCAGGGCAGTATCTGGATCAACTTCGCGGTTCCTGCCGTTCAGGGAACATACATTTTCTTCCTGAGCTACCTGATCGTCAGCTCCATCCAGATGGGCGCCAACATTGATTACGCCATTGTCATCTCCAGCCGGTATCAGGAACTGAAACGGGAGATGCCGCTGCGGGAGGCCATGATCGAAACGCTGAATCTGGCGTTTCCCACCGTGTTTACCTCCGGCACCATTTTGACCTGCGCGGGCACGTTGATCGGCCTGCTGACCTCGGATGCGGCCATCTACGGCGTGGGCGACTGCCTGGGCCGGGGCACCATCATCTCCATGATCCTTGTCATGGGCGTTCTGCCAGAGATTTTGCTGCTGGGCGACACCATTATTGAGAAGACCGCGTTCAACATCAAATATCCGGCGCTGGTACAGACCTCCAGCGCCAGCGGAAAGGTATTCCTGGACGGCCGTGTGCGGGGCACCATTTCCGGAAAGATCGACGCGGAGGTCCACGGCGTTCTGGAGGGCGATGTGACGGCCGTGGTCCATGTTCACCGGGAGTCGCCCATCCGTCAGGAAAAGGAGGAAGACGATGAAAATGCGTAAATGTTGTACCCGGCTGGCCGCGCTGGCTCTTTCCGCCGTGCTCCTGACCGCCCTGGTCCTGCCCTATCCTGTTTTGGCGGCAGATCCCTCTACCATTGTCATCCGCAGCGCGGAGGAGCTGGCGGACTTCTCCCGGAGCTGCGCGCTGGATACCTGGTCCCAGGGGAAGACCGTGGTGCTGGCGGCGGATATTGACCTGAGCGGGACGGATTTCACCCCTGTCCCCACCTTCGGCGGAACATTTGACGGCGGCGGCCACACGGTCTCCGGCCTGGCACTGTCCGAAGGGACCTCCTATCAGGGCCTGTTCCGGTATATCCAGGAGGGCGGCGTGGTGCGGGGTCTCCATGTGGAGGGGACTGTTGCCGCCAAAGGAGAACAGGCATATCTGGGCGGCATCGCCGGCAGTAACGAAGGTACGATCCTGAACTGCTCCTTCCGGGGAACCGTGACCGGAAAGGAACAGGCAGGCGGGATCGCCGGCATCAATGAATCCACCGGCTCGATCTATGGCTGTACCGCATCCGGAACCGTTGCCGGAGAATCAGCCACCGGCGGCATCGCCGGGCAGAACAGCGGTACCATTACCCAATGCATCAACCAAAGCGCGGTCAATACCGTGCATCAGGAGTCAGAGTTCAACCTGGAAGACGGCCTTGACGGGCTCAATCGCGAGGATGTGTTGGATACCACCACGGACACCGGCGGCATCGCGGGCTATTCCAACGGCGTGCTGCAGAGCTGCCGCAATGAGGGCGATGTGGGCTACCCCCATGTGGGCTACAATGTGGGCGGAATCGCCGGCCGCTCCTCCGGTTATCTGGACGGCTGCACAAACAGCGGCATGGTCCAGGGCCGCAGGGATGTGGGCGGCGTGATCGGGCAGATGACGCCCAATGTCCGTCTGATTTTCAGGCAGGATACGATCTCCCGGCTTCAGAGCGAACTGGACCGGCTGAATGCCATGGTCAATGATACCCTTGACCATGCCGGGGACAGCAAGGACACCCTTTCCGCCCGGCTGGACCAGCTCTCCAACTACGCCCATGACGCGTCGGACCATGTATCCAGCCTCTCGGACATCCTGGGCGACTGGGCGGACGGCAGCATCGACACCATCAATGACGCCGCCGACACGCTGGCCGATACGCTGGGCCGGCTGGAGCAGATCACCGACGGCGGCGGAGATATCCTGGACGATATGGCGGACGGCATCGACGGCCTGGAGGACAGCCTGGACGGCATAGCGGACGCCATGGGCATTGGCGAGGACGGGCTGGATGATATGGCCGAGATGGTGCAGCTGGCACGAAACGCCATCCAGCAGGCCAGGACGGGGCTGGAGCAGATCCGGCAGGCCCTGCGAAACCTGTCCGGCGCCCTGGTGGTGGAAGATCAGGAGGCCGTAAACCGTGCGCTGGAGCTGCTGGAGGCCGGGACGGAGCAGCTCTCCGGCGGGCTGGGCCAATGTGGCCAGGCGCTGGGCGCCATCGCGGAGCTTCTGCGCATCGCCGATTCCAGCAACCCGGAGGTGCGGGAATATCTGGCCGAGTACCTGGCCCTGTTCAGCGAGGGCTGCGCCTCGGCCGCGAAGGCTGCGGCACAGATCGGCCAGGGCATCGTGCTGGGGCTGAAGGGCACCAGCCTGGACTGGGGTGTGATCAAGGACTGCGCGAAGGAGATCGCCGCGGAGCTGTCCGGCTTCTCCGGTGCCTTTGACACACTGGACCGCGCCATAAAGGCGCTGCAGGACGCGTTTTCCGGTTTCGCGGATATGGCCGGCGGGATGCAGGACGGATTGGATGGATTCGCGGACGGCATGGACATATTCGAGGGCGCGGCCCGGGATATGGCGGATGTGATCGACGAGATCCACAACCTGTTTGAAGACCTGGCCCGCCGGGACCCCATTGAATTTGATAAGCTGGGCGACAACTTCCATCAGGCGGAGGACGGCCTGCACAACTCCGTGACCGGGATTGGCGACCAGCTGGGCCTGCTGCGGGAGGAGGCCGAAAGCTCCGGCGACACACTCTCGTCGGACATCCGGGCGCTGGGCGACCAGTTCCAAGTCATTGCCGGCCTGCTGATTGACGCGCTCAATGACTCCCGGGATAAGGAGACCGGAGATCTGTGGGACGATGTCTCCGAGGAGCAGATCAACAGCACCACCCTGGGGAAAGCGAAGGGATGTTCCAATACCGGCCCCGTGGAGGGCGACCTGCATGTGGGCGGCATCGCGGGCAGCATGGCCATTGAGTCCAATTTTGATCCGGAGGAGGACATCACTGAGGTGGGCGAGAAGTCCTTCAACTTCCTCTATGAGACACGGGCCATCCTGCAAAGCTGCGTCAACCGCGGCGCGGTGACGTCCAAAAAGAACGCCGCAGGCGGTATTGTGGGCAATATGATCCTTGGTTATCTTTTAAACTGCGAGAATTACGGTTCGGTGGAGAGCACCAGCGGGAACTACACCGGCGGCATTGCTGGGACTTCCGGCTCCACCATACGGGGCTGCTGGTCGAAATGCACCTTGACCGGCGGCAATTATGTGGGCGGAATCGCAGGCTACGGCTCTGAGATTTATCAGTGTGTCAGCCTGATCCATGTGGACGAGGCTGACGGCTACGCAGGCTCTGTCGTGGGCGATTGGGACCGGGCGGACGGCATGCTGCGCGGCAACCGGTTCGTGGAGAACCCGCTGGCCGGCGTGGATGGCGTCAGCTACTCTGGACGCGCGGAGCCCGTTGCCTATGAAAAACTGCTTCAAGAGGATAATGTACCGGAGGATTTTTACCGGCTCACGATGACCTATGTTGTGGACAACGATGTTTTGACGTCCGTTCACTTCTCCTATGGAGATGACCTTTCAAGCCATACGGCGCCGCCGGTCCCGGAAAAGGAGGGCTATTTCGGCGTCTGGCAGGACCCCGGTGAAATACACATCACCTATGACCACATACTGGAGGCTGTTTACACCCCCTATACCACCACCCTGGCCAGTACATCCATGCGGGACGAGGTCCACTCGGTATTCCTGGTAGAGGGCGTCTTTGACAGCGCCGCCGTCATGCAGGCTGAGCAGATCCCTGGACAGGAAACCGGGGAGGTCTGGAATGTTGCTTTGACCGGAGCAAATGACGCGGAAACGCACTGCGTCCGTTTCATGCCTCCGGCGGAATGGGAGCAGGTTTCCCTATATCTGCTGACGGATCAAGGGCAAACCGCTGTCTCAGCGGAGCAGGACGGCAGCTACCTTGTATTCGAAGCGGACGGAACGAGCTTTACCCTCCAGGCTGTCCGAAGGGCACAGTCCTCTGTGGTTCTGTACGGCGTTCTCCTGGCAGGCGCGGCCATCCTGGCCGCCGGCTGTGTGATCTGGCGGAAAAAGAAGCGCCGCGCCGGAGGGAAGCCGAAGAAAAGCAACGTTGGAAAATCAGCGAAAGCACTCCAAGCAGAAAAGCCAGCAGAAAAGAAATAGAGAACTAAAATAACGCAAAAGGCGGGAACATCTGCAATGGATGCTCCCGCCTGTATTTTAGTCTTCGGTATATAAGCTCATGTGTCATAAAGAAAGCCCCCAAAAATAGACAGTAACCTGCTATTATTCTGCGGTTATAAGGATTTCAACGTATTTTGAATGAGCTTATCAACGAAATCCGTAACTTCACCGATGGGTTCTTTCATTTCATTTTCCATCCACTGGCTCAATACGCCACTGCAGCCCTGCGCGATGAAATAAAAAAGCCATGTTTTTTGAGGCGCGGCAAGTTCTTGAAAGCGCTTGTCCTTCTCCATCGTGACATACTTTTGATAGCAGGCGGATACGATCTCTCCGGGGAAATGGGGGTCTCCGTTTTCAGAGAACAGCGTCCGATATACTTCTCCAT
>JAUNGH010000305.1 GCA_030524605.1 Oscillospiraceae bacterium
CCTCGCAGCGGGGATGGGCGCCGTCTGTGGTCAGCTCCTCGTAGGTGAAGCCGGAAAAGCCCCAGATGTTCTTCTGGGGGTACGCCGCCCGCACCCGACGGAGGAAGGGCACCAGCGCCCGCTGGTTTTCCGGCTCGAAGGGTTCGCCGCCCAGCAGCGTCAGGCCGTTGATATAACCGGGGGAGAGCAGCTTCAAAAGACAGGATTCCGTCTCTTCCGTAAAGGGCTGGCCGTAGTCAAAATCCCAGGTCTGGGGCTGGAAGCAGTTTTTGCAGTGGTTGGTGCAGCCGGAGACGAACAGCGTCACCCGGACGCCCTCGCCGTTGGCGATGTCGCAGTTTTTGATCTCTCCGTAGTACATGGATGGCTCCTTTCGTGATTCGGGCTCACTGTGCCTGCGGCTGATCGGCCGTCATGAGCACGGTGCCCAGCACCATGATGACCAGCGCGGTGCAGAACTGGATCGTGGGCCGCTCGCCCAGCAGGAGCATGCTGAAGGCCACCCCCAGAAACGGCGCGATGGAATAGTATGCGCTGGTCTTGGCGGCGCCCAGGTCCTTCTGAGCCAGAATGTAGAAATTGATGCTCAGGCCATAGGAGACAAAGCCGAGCAGCAGAACGGCGAAGACCCATTTGGCCGCCGGAAGGCGCTCGCCCAGGGAGAACGCGATGAGGAGGCTTCCCAGACCGGAAAAGCAGCCTTTGATCGTGACGATTTCCACGGAGCTTTTGCCGCTGAGCATTTTTGTGCAGTTGTTCTCAAAGCCCCAGCAGAGACAGGCGCCCAGCACCAGAAGGGAGCCGGTGTTGAACGTAAAGGCGTCGGCGCTTTCAAAGCTCAGGATGGCGCTGGCCAGAGTCACCAGAAAAATGGCGCACCACAGCTTTTTGGAAATGGTCTCATGAAAGATGGCCAGCGCAATGATCGAGGTGGCGACGATCTCAAAATTATTCAGCAGCGAGACGTTTCCCGAGGATGTCCGCGCAATGCCCGCCATCAGCAGAATGGGGGCGGCGATATCCAGGACCACCATGCTCACGGTATAGGGCAGCTCCCGTTTGGTCAGGGGTTCCCGGGCGGATGGCCGCCCCAGGAATTTCTCCGCAGCCCTGTACAGCATCAGGCCAAGCCCCGCCCCCAGGTACAGGAGCGCGGCCATCATGGTGGCGTCCACGCGGCATAGCAGCAGCTTGGACAGGGGGATATTGACCGCGTACAGGGCGGCGGCCAGTATGGCGTACAGCGTGGCTGTTTGTTTGGATTTCATAGGATGCTGCTCCCTGCGGATCAAAATTTGCGCCGGCGGAGGTTATTTTACAGGATATTCTCCCTGATTGCAAGGCTCCGCAGCTTCCGGAGCCGGCGAATAAAAATATCGGATACAGCCTTCTCTGCATCCGATATTTTTTCACGCGCGATTACAGGTGCAGCACCCGGTCGCGGATCTCCTGGGTCCGGCCCTGGTTCCAGAACTGGGTCCCGATATACCCGCAGGTCCGGCGGGCGACGTTCATCTTGTTCTGGTCGGTGTTGCCGCACTGGG
>JAUNGH010000055.1 GCA_030524605.1 Oscillospiraceae bacterium
TCGTAGAGCAACCTGTCGGCTTCGCAGCGGCTGGTGAATACATATATCAATATCGTCAAGAGCGACCGGGTGCTGGAAAAGGTCTCGGAGAGGCTTGACGGCGAATATACCGCGGAGGACCTGAAGAAGATCCTGTCGGCGTCCCAGGTGGAGGAGACGGAGATCTTTCAGATCTATATCTCCCATCCGGACCCGGAGGAGGCGGCGCGGATCGCCAATGTGATCGCGGAGGTGGCGCCGGAGGATATCTCCGGCCTGATCGAGGGCAGTTCCGCCCGGGTCATCGACTATGCCAAGGTGCCGGAGCGGTGCTACACGCCCAGCTACCAGCGAAATGTGCTGCTGGGCGGCATGACGGGCTGTGTTCTGGCCGTGTTTTATGTGGCGCTGTGCTTCCTGCTGGACGTGCGGATCAAAGACGAGGAGGATCTGACCGCCCTCTTCGACATCCCCGTCCTGGGCCAGATCCCGGACATGCTTTCCATCGGCAGCGCCAGTCAGAAGAAATACGGCTATGAGACGGCGGCGCCGAAAAGCGGGAGAGGGGGCAGGCTATGAGCCTTTTGAAAAGCGGCGGCTTTTTCCGGCGCGGCAAGCGCAGCCGGGGGTCGCTTTTATCGGACGAGTCGCTCCGCATCCAGGAGGAGCGCCGGTATATTTTGACGGCGCGCAGCGATTTTTTCGTGCGGGAGGCATACAAGACCCTGCGGACCAACCTGATCTTTGCCCTGACCGGCGAGGAGGGCTGCAAGGTCGTTGTGGTGACATCGTCCCTGCAGAGCGAGGGAAAGAGCATCACAGCCGTCAATCTGGCGGTCTCCCTTGCGGAGACAGATAGGCGGGTACTGCTGATCGACTGCGACATGCGGCGGCCCAAGCTCAGCCGGCTGCTGGACCAAAGCGCTCCTGCGGGACTGAGCAATCTCCTGCTGGACCCCGCGCTGCTGGACAAGGCCGTTTTGAAGAGCAGGCTCCCTGTGGACATCATTCTGGCGGGCGATATCCCGCCCAACCCCTCCGAGCTGCTGGGGTCTCCCCGGATGCGGCGGCTGCTGGCGGAGATGAGGCGGCGGTACGATTACATCATTCTGGACACGCCGCCCATCAATATGGTGACGGACGCGGTGGTGCTGGCACCTGAGAGCGACGGCGTGCTGTTTGTGGTCCGGGCAGACAAGTCTGAGCGGGGCGCGGTGATCCGCGCGGTGGAACAGCTGGAATACGCCAGGGCCAAGCTGCTGGGCTTCGTGCTCAACGGCGTGGATCTGGAGAAGAGCCGCTATGGCTACGGAAAATACCGTTACGGCCGCTATAAGCGGTACGGCTATGGCGGATATTACGCTTCCGGCGGCCCTTACGCGGAGCATGCCGGCCCGTCCGGCGGGAGGGATGGGCCATGACAGACCTGCACACCCACATCCTGCCGGGGATGGACGACGGCGCCAAAACGGTGGAGATGAGTCTGGCGATGCTCCGCATGGAGCGGGACCAGGGCGTGGACACGGTGGTGCTGACGCCCCACTTCTACCGGGACCGGGAGAGCCCGGAAAAGTTCCTGAGCCGCCGCCGCGCGGCCGGCGAGGCGCTGCGGGATGCGCTGGAGTCCCTGCCGGAAGAGGAGCGGAAGACGCTGCCCCGTCTGGCGGTTGGCGCGGAGGTGGCCTGGATGCCGAATCTGGCGGACTGGCCGGAACTGCCCCGTCTCTGCCTTGGCCGGAGCCGGAACCTGCTGCTGGAGCTTCCGTTTTCGCCCTGGAGCGGCCAGATGATCCGCCAGATATACGACCTGATGGGCCGCACGGGCATCACACCGGTGATCGCCCACATCGAGCGGTATTTGAAAATCCAGAAAGCGGAGCACATCGCGGAGGTGCTGGCCCTGGGCGTGCCTGTCCAGCTCAGCGCGGAGCCGCTGCTGCATCCCCTGCGCAGGGGAAGGGCGCTGAAGCTGCTGCGCGGGCGGCAGGTGCAGCTTCTGGCGTCGGACTGCCACAATACCACGGTCCGCCCGCCCAATCTGGGGCCTGCGGCGGAAATCGTGAAAAGCAGGCTGGGGGCGGAAAAGCTGGCCTCCATGAGCCGCCGGACAGACGCCCTGGCGGCGGGGCCGCCTTAACACTGTGTAAAAATGCTTTTTATATATGAAAGTATATTTTAAAGGAGCAGGAGGAAACCACATGAAACACAAAGTGAGAAAAGCAATGTCCCTTCTGATCGCCTTGACGATGATACTGAGCTTGCTGCCTGTATCTGTCATGGCGATTGAAGAAGAGCCGGTGACGCTGACCGGGATCACAGCCCCGGAGCAGACGTCATATGAGGCCGTGACCGGCACGGAGCAGGACGGGCTGGGCCTGCCCGAAACGCTGGAGGCCACCAGACAGGTGGTCACGGAGGAGCCGGTTCTGGATGAGGACGGCAATCCCGTCCTGGATGAAGACGGCGCAGCGCGGATCGGGACCGTCGTGACCGATGAAACGGTGACGGTGAACGTCGCCTGGGCCGGCGAATATGCGGCTGAGACGGCGGGGACCTATACCCTGACCGCCTCCGCCGAAGGCTATGTCCTGGCCGATGGCGTCCAGTGGCCCACTGTCACCGTCACTCTGACGGCGGCGGAGGAGCCTGCGGCGGTCAATGAGCCCGGTGACGAAGTGGTGACGGAAGCGACTGTCGGCACTGCGGATGAGTTTGCTGCCGCATTTGCAGATAGTAATATCCAAACGATTACCCTGAGTGGCGATATCGTATTAAGCTCTGGGTGCAAAATTCAAAGGGCGCTTGTTATTGATCTAAACACCCATACACTGACTGTCGGTACAAGTTTTGGCCTGACCATCTCGAACGCTGTCACAGTCCAAAACGGTACAGTCAGTGGTTATGTGAATGTAACAGGCAATACCGCGCAGGCCACGATCACCGATTGCACTTTGGATGGGACTGACAGCAACAATCCGGCTTTTATAATCAATAGCGCTGCTGGTACTGCTACCGCTGCCCTTTCAAACTGCACCGTGAACAAAACCGGCGGAACGGCTGTCCAGATCAATGGCGGTACGGTTACGATCACCGGCGGCTCCGTGACCGGCGGAAGTGCAAGCGGCGCGGCTCTGGTTGTTGCAGGCGGCTCCGTCACGCTTTCGGGAGATGTGACCAACGACGCGGGGACCGCGGTTCAGGTCACCACCGGCAAGGCGGAGATCACGGGCGGCAGCATCACGGGGGCTGATGGAAGCGAAGCGGTAGCCAATCTCGGCGGCGCCGCCAGCATCACCGGCGGCACCTTCTCCAGCGACGTGTCCACTTACGTTGCCGCCGGCTATAAATATGAGAACGGGAAAGTGATCGCAGACACCGCCGCCCCGTCCAACGTGGCCAAAGTCGGAGGCACCGAATACGTCACCCTGGCGGCGGCTGTTGCCGCCGTGCCAACGGACGGCACCGCCGCCACCATCACCCTGCTGGACGATATCGTGATGGAGACGGGGGATATCGTCACGATCCCTTCTGGCGCGAATGTCAAGCTGGATATGGCGGGGCACAGCATCACCACCACCTCCGATTTTGTGGGGCGGCCCATCACGAATCATGGCACCCTGACCGTTACCGGCAATGGTACCATTGACAGCTCCATGGCGGAAAAAGGCGGCTATGGCGCGATCAATAACTTTGGTACGCTGACGATCGAAAACGGCACATTCAGCGGTGCGCCGTACAGCGACGGTTCTGTGGTGTACAACCGAGCGAATGCGACCCTGATCATTTCCGGCGGCTCCTTTACCAAGGCGACCAGAATGATCAGTAATGCGGGAACGGCTACCATCAATGGCGGCACGTTCATCAGTACAAGCTGCAATCAGGACAAAGATATCAATACAGGTGTGCAGCTGTTTGCTTATGCAATCGTAAATGGAAATGCGGCTGCCGACCTGACCATCAGCAGCGGTACGTTCACCGGCGTTCAGGGTGCGGTTGCGGTCAACAGCGGTACCGCTAAAATCACCGGCGGTACGTTTAAGACGGTGGCTTGTGTAAAAGAGGGCCATTCGCATTCGGACGGCGGCACCTGGCATGCGCTGTATGTTGCCGGCGAAGAAGGGGTCGCCAGTTGTGAAGTGATTGACGGCAGCTTTGAAACAACGGGCAGTCATGGAACTGTACGGATCGGCAATGACAACACAAGCGGAGATGGCGGCGTCAATGCCCAGGCCACTTGTCTGATCAAGGGCGGCAGGTTCACCGCGCCGGAAGGGCAGCCCGCTCTGGTTGGCGCGGAGAACACCGGCAATCCCCTGGTCTCCGGCGGCATATTCTCCAGTGCAGTTGATGCGCAATACTGCGCCGACGGATTCAAGCCCAAGGCCAATGATGACGGCACCTATGGCGTGACCAAATCCGGCGTTGCTCAGATCGGCGAGGCGCAGTTTGAGACGCTTCAGGCCGCCATTGACTCCGTTACCGGCACCGCCGCAACCGTTACCCTGCTGCAAAGCGTTGAGGAAAGCGTGACCATTGCTGCGGGCCAGACCATTACCCTGGATCTGAACGGCAAATCCCTGTCCGGTGTGGCCGATGGCAAGGCGATACTGACCAACGAGGGAACCTTGACCATCGCGGATCATGCAGGCGGCGGTGTGATTGGCGCCAGCGCAGGCAGCACGAGCTATACCATTGAAAACCATGGGACGATGACCATTGGTGAAGCGGAAGGAGAAAACGACTTCACCATTCAGAGCGACGCCTCCAATGTGACAGCTGGGAACGGCCCCAGCCTGGTCAGAAACGGCAAAGATCCTGGGGACGTGAAAGCCGCGCTGGTGATTTATGGCGGAACTTTCAGCGGCGGTCTGAACAATGTCAAGAACGAGCCGGGCAGTGATTTGACGGTTCACGGCGGCAGCTTCACTTATACGAGTAAGAGTTCTGGCGTTACGGGCAACATCCTCAACTATTCTACCGCGACGATTCATGGCGGCACATTTAATGCACAGTACTCTGCAGCCCGTTTTGCGGCGCGCAATGTGGCTTCGATGTCCGGGGCCACCTTGAACGTATACGATGGCACTTTTACTGCGAATAGGGATAACATTTTAAACAATGGCGGATCGGCCGATGTCAACGTATATGGCGGTACATACAATAGGAGCGTTAATGCGAACTGCCTGCCGGAAGGCCACTTCTGCATGAAAGACAGCGCAACGGGCAAGTATGTGATAGAAACAGGCGTCGTTGCACTGAAAGATGATGATGGCACTGTGGGCGGGTATGATTCCTTTGCTCTGGCGATCGCCGCGGCGAGAGAATTGAAAGCGGCGGACAGTGCCGGGGATATCACGGAGATTACGCTGACCCTGCTGAAAGACACCGCTGAGGATGTCGAGATTCCCGCCGATATTGACGCGGAGTTCGTGATTAACCTGAACGGCTATCAGCTGACCAATGTGAACGGGCACACCATCCATAACAAGGGCACGCTGCAAATCGAGGGTGTCGCCGGTTCCGCCTGTATCACAGCCAAAGACAGCCAGCAGGCCCTGTATAACGAGGGGACCCTTCAATTCTCGTCGGGCACCGGACAGACGACGGCCATCAGCCGCGCCGAGGGAACCAATGGCTATGTGATTTTCAACGCACAGGGCGCCAGCATGAATGTGAATGCGCCTGTCAGCATCACCTCTCCCAGCAGCACAAGCTCCTGCGTCTGCAACTGGGGCGAGCTGACTTTGGGGTATGGAGGATATGCGCCCACGATAGACGGCAGCTACATTGCCGTGAAGAACGATGAGACCGGCGTGCTGACCGTCAACTCCGGCACGATCACCGGCTACGACCAGGCGATCCAGAACTGGAACGTGGCCACCATTCAGGGCGGCACGATGAACGGCGCGGTAGCCACCTGGGCCTACAGCGACCAGAACGGCGATTATGCCGGCAATACCACCATTACCGCCGGCACGATCAATGGTTCCGATAACGGCAGCGTGATGGCCTGCTGGTACGAGGGCCAGTATGAGGCAAAGGCCGTCCCCGTCGTTACGATCAGCGGCGACGCGGTGGTGAACGGGGCGATGTGCAAGAAGAGCACCACTGACGGCTCCAGCCAAACGACAAAGACAGAGGCGGCGAGCAATGCCAAGGGCACCATTGCGGTCTCCGGCGGCACGTTCGATACCCCGGTCGATCCGGCATTCTGCGCCGGCGGCTATGTGCCCGCCGAGGCGGATGAAGAAGGCAAGTACACCGTGACTGTGGACAGCAATGTGGCTTCCGTGACGGCTGCCGACGGCACGGTTACAAAGTATGAATCCATCAGTGCTGCCATTGAGGCCGCCAATAAGCTGGACAGCGCCACCGTCACGCTGCTGAGGGACGTGGAGCTGGCTGCGGAGGATGTTCCCGCATATAACGGGAGCACAAGTGCTACAGCCTTCGTCATAACGGCCAGCATGACCATCGACCTTGGGGGCCATACGATCACCGCGGCCGATAATAGCTATGGATTTGGTCTGTTCACTCTGACAACCGCCGGCGTGAACCTGACGGTTCAAAATGGCGCGGTCACAGGCAAGCGGATACTGTTCTACGCGACCGCCGGCAGCCTGCGGCTGGACGGTGTTGCCGTGACAAGCAATCATACCAGCAGTGTGATCCAGGCGCTGGGCGCCTCTGCCGTGACGGTCGGCGCCGGGACAAGCGTGACTGCAACGGGGACGACCCCGATCATTGCGAGCGGTACGGCGCAGCTGGACGTCTACGGTACGGTGCGGATGGAGAGGGCAAACACCAGCACCAGCAACTTTGTGTATGGCATACATGCTACAAACAACAGCACGGTCAAAGTCTATGACGGCGCTGAGATTACTGTGACACGGGAAGATGGCAGGAATAGCGCCGCGATCTACGTGCCATATGGCGGCAGCAGCTATAATGGCAAGGCCATCGTGACTGGCGGCAAGATCAGCGGTTGCGGCAACATCACGGCGGATATCGACGGTAAGAATGTCGAGGTTTCCGGCGGCCTGTTTGCCCATGCTGTCCCCCAGGCTCAGTGTGCCGAGGGGTACGCACCGGCTGAAGCGGATGAAGATGGACTGTTCACCGTGGCTGTGGACAACAGTGTGGCTTCCGTGACGGATGCCGGCGGCACGGTTAAGAAGTATGAGTCTCTCGAAGCGGCCATTGCCGCCGCTGAAGCCGGAGCTTCCGTGAAACTGCTGAAGGACGTGGCTCTGACGGCAGACAACACCCCGGTGAAAATCGTGGACAAGGGCACGGCGGACGCGCCCATCACCCTGGACCTGAACGGCCACACCATCAGCGGCAGCAACGCTCAGACCGGGACTACGGATTCGTACATGACTCCAGGCAGCATCCTGTGGCTGTCCGGCTCTTATATAACGCTGACGGATACTTCCGATGGAGAAAAGGGCGGCATCATCAACGAATCTGCCACAAATAAGACAGGGTCTACCCTGTTTGTCAGATCCAGCGCCAACAATGGCGGCCATGTGGTGATCGATGGCGGTGTGCGGATTGAAAGCAAATCTGAGGAACTCACAGCGAAAAATATCTATTTCCTGAAAAACGCAAATAAGGATGCGGAGCTTCTGCTGGACATCAACGATGCCGAGGTCATTTCCGGCGGCTTTACGCTTTTCGTCACTGTGTCCAACACCTATGCCGGAACTGGAAAGGTTACAATCAATGGCGGTGCATTTACCTCCTATGGAAAAGTGAATGACGACAATGCAATGTCTGCGGTATCAACGACGACAACGATCAATGGCGGCACCTTCCACAGCTGGCACACAGGCAACACAAGCCTGGTTGCGGCCGATAAGAACATCTGCATAGCGGAAGAAGACGGCGCCTACACCGTTACCGTCACGGCGGAGCCCCCCGCAGACTATGTGGCAAAGGTGGCGGAAGACAACCAGTATGTCCTGTCCGGTGACCTGTATGGGGTGCATATCCTTCAAACCCCCAAGGACAAAACCATTGAGGTGGTGAAGAGCGCCAGCTACACGTTCCCGCAGGAGAAGTACTTTGGATACAATCTTGGCGAGCCGTATGCGCTGACCCTTGACCTGGCGGAAAATGTGACTCTCTCCGGCGGAATGACCCTGCAGCTGGCGGACGTTACTGTGACCGGAACGGGAAGCCTGGAAGATGGTTTCGCCTGGACGCCCTATAGCGAGGATTACGAGATGACCGCCAACGGGGAAGATGGCGTATACAGCTGCCGCCTCCGCTCCAGCGCAGTGGACGCGTATATCGTCAAAGCGGACGGCACAAAAATCGCATATCCGCTGGTTTATAACGCGCTGAGTGCCGCAAAAGGCCATGCCGCCGGATGCACGGTGATCCTGAACCGGGATGCCCAGCTTGTCAGCGCAAGCGGCAGTCCGACTGGCGCAAGCCTGTACCCCTTTAATGCGGGTATCGCGGACGTTACGCTGGACCTGAACGGCCATACACTCAGCTACGCGGGCACAAACGCAGCCATTACGCTGAGCGGCGGAGCAAAGCTGACCGTAACGGATACAAGTGAAACCGGCGGAGGCGTGCTGGAGGTCTCGGACAAGGCCGTCGCCGCGATTGGCGCCGACGGCAGCTGCGAAATTGTGGTTGACAAGCCCGCTACGGTGAAAGGCACGGTTCTTTTGGATGCCGCCAACAGCTCTTTGACGGTTTCCGGCACAGTCGATACCACTGCCTTTGCGAGCGCGGCGGCTATCGCCAATAACGGCTCCGCGGGGAAAGGCCCCACGGCCATCACCATTTTGGACGGCGCTGTCATTAAGGCGAATACAACGGACGGCCATGGCATTTATCACCCCCAGACAGGTACTCTGACCATTAGTGGAAACGTCGAGATTTCCGGCCGTACCGGCGTTGAAGTCCGCAGCGGCACCTTGACCGTTTCCGGCAGTGAGAACGGCGTACCGAAGATCAGCGGCGCCGGGACGTTTGCGGTGGCCGCCAATGGCAGCGGTACAACCACCGATGGCGTGGGCATTGCCGTCGCGCAGCATACGACGAAGAATGAGATCCATGTGACCGTTTTGGACGGCGAGATCTCCGGCGTCTATGGACTGTACGAGAGCAACCCGCAGGGAAATGGGCCGGAAGACATCGCAAAGGTAACCATTGACATTTCCGGCGGCAAGTTCGTCGGCAGCGAGGCGGCCGTGGAAAGCGCAGACTGCACCGGGTTCATCTCCGGCGGCACCTTCTCCAGCAAGGTTGAGGAGGCGGACTGCGCACCGGGCTATGTGCCCACCGAGGCGGATGCAGATAACATGTACACCGTTGAAGCCGGCGGCGAGGCGGTCATTGTGGAGACCCGCACATACGGCGCCCTGAGCCAGATGCTGAGTCAGGCCACGGCAGGCCAGACCGTCAAGCTGCTGAAGCCTGTTGAGGAAACGGCGCTCTTTGCCTGGGTGAGAACCGATATCACATTGGATTTGAACGGCCATAATCTGACAGTGGAAGGACTTTACAGCAAGGCCGGCTACGTGATCGACTCCGCCGGCGGCGGTATCCTGGCGGCTGAGGACTATACCATGCATAAGGTCAACCAGGGATACCTGCCCGTCTATAACACGGAGAAGAACGGCTATCAGCTGTTTACTGTCGGCGCGCAGAGTACGCAGAATGGAACACAGATCATATTTGCAATTACCGGCGCGGAAGCTGAGGCGCTTGCACTGATGCAGGCTGCCGGCCATGGCAATGTCAAGGCGGTCGTCGATATCACCTGGACCGACAGTGCGGATGCGGACGGCTATAAGCGGTTTACCTACAATGCGGGCTTCCTGGATACGTACTTCAGCGAGTATCCGAATAAGGCATTCTATCTGACAGTCACCGGGCTGACTGCGGATATGGGTACGGTGACCGTGACGCCGAAGCTCATCAGCTCCACGGGAACCGGCGATACAAACGTCATGCCTGAGATCGTCTGCGGAACTTACGCATTATCGGCTTCTTGATCATAACGGTTATCAGGTGAAAGGAAATGCTGCTTATGAAAAAAACATATCAGAGGCCGGAGGCTGAGTGGATGTCGTTTCGGCCATTGGAAGGATTGATGGATGAGCCTGGGACCAGCGGCGGCTTGACCGATAATCCCTTCCTGCGGAATTCGATGCAGGATGCAGGAAATGGATACAGCGCGTCGGACGAGCAATATTAAACAAAATGCTTTGCAGGATCGCGGATCTCTTTGTTGAGGTCCCGGCGGCGGGGGGCATGGCTCCCCGCTGCCGGGAATACCTTTGGCCAGAGGCTGCGCGGACGGACATTGTCCTGTCAGCCGGGGACTATTGCTTGGAGCAATGGCCGAAGCTGACGCGGGAGGAGGCCGTATATATGGAATCCGGCTTCCGGTTTTATTGGAGCATTCTTTTCCACGGAGGCATGATGCTCCACGCGTCCGCCGCCGCCATGGGAGGAAGGGCGTATCTGTTCTCAGGCCAGTGCGGCATGGGAAAATCCACCCATGCCCGGCTGTGGCAGTCCGTCTATGGCGCCGCCGCCCAGGTGTTCAACGACGACAAGCCCGCCCTGCGGCGCCTGGAGGACCGCTGGTACGCCTACGGCACTCCCTGGTGCGGCAAGGACGGCATCAACCAGAACAAAAAAGTCCCCCTGGCAGGCATCTGCTTTTTAAAACGGGGGGAGGAGAACGCCATCCGGCGGCTGACGCCGACAGAGAGCGTGGGCCATATTCTGGCTCAGACCACCTACCGGCTGGAGGCGGACAGCATGGACCTGCTGCTGGGACATGTGGACGCCCTGGCCCGGGAGATCCCTATTTTCGAACTGACCAGCCGCCCGGAGGAGGCCGCCGCTCGTTTGAGCTATGAGACCATGCGGCGGGCGGCGGAGGAGGCCGGATTGTGAAACTGAAGAAAGATCTTGTGCTGCGGCAGGTGGCCGGCAGCTGGGTGGTGGTGGCCGTGGGGCCGGCGTGCGTCAGCTTTGACGGCATGCTGACCCTGAACGACTCCGGCGCTCTGCTGTGGAGGACCCTGTCCGGCGGCACGAACCGGGCGGGCCTGACAGCCGCCCTCACTGCGGAATACGAGGTGACGGCGGAGGAGGCCGGACGGGATGTGGACAAATTTTTAGAGACGCTCCGTCAGGCGGGATGTCTGGCAGAGTGAACGCGGCGCTTCCGCGCCGCGGGACGGGCCGCAGACCGGCCTGTCCCGGAGCGCGGAAGTTTTGGAAAAAGCAAGGAGGAACCGACATGAAGAGATTGATTGCCTTGATATTAACGACGATGATTCTGACAGTAATGTCTTCGGCGTATACGGCGGAGCAGAAGAATGCGGCGGATGCCCTGAACCACTTGGGGCTGTTTCTGGGCACCGGGACCGCAAAGGGCTATGACCTGGACGCCAACCTGAACCGGAACCAGGGCGTCATCCTGCTGGTGCGGATGCTGGGCAAGGAGGACGCCGCCAAAAGCGGCGAGTATCAGCACACATTTGTGGATGTGCCCGCCGGTGCCAGCGGCTATGTGGGGTATGCATACAGCCAGCGCATTGTCAACGGCTATACGGCCACGAAGTTCGGCGGGTCGGATACCATGAGCGACACCATGTTTCTGGCGCTGACTCTCCGCGCGCTGGGATACAGCGACAGCGGCGAGACGCCGGATTTTCAGTATCAGGAGTCCCGGAAAATGGCCAAGAGCCTGGGCTTGGTGGCGGATGCCGAACAGGATCTGAACTTTACCCGGGGCGACGCGGTGGAGGTCTTTTGGAAAGCCCTGCACACCAGCCTGAAAGGGCAGACCGCCACTCTGGCGGACAGACTGCTGGAACAGGGCGTTGTCACGAAAGAGGAGCTGACCAAGGCCGCCGATATCCGGAAGATCGGCTTGCCCGACACA
>JAUNGH010000056.1 GCA_030524605.1 Oscillospiraceae bacterium
CTCCAAGGTCACCGGCGTGCCCATGGTAGACCTGGCCACCCGGGTCATGGTGGGCCAGCCCCTCCGCTCCCTGGGCTACGGCACCGGCCTTTACAAGCAGCCGCCCTATGTGGCGGTCAAGGTGCCCGTCTTCTCCTTCGAGAAGATCACTGACGCCAACGCCGCTCTGTCCCCGGAGATGAAGTCCACCGGCGAAGTGCTGGGCCTGGGCAAGGACATGCAGGAGGCACTGTTCAAGGGCCTGGTCTCTGCCGGCTACAAGGTGGAGAAGAGCGAGCACGCCGGCGTGCTGATCTCCGTCAACCACCGGGATCAGCCGGAGATCGTCAACATCGCCCGGAAGCTGGACGAGATGGGCTTCAAGCTCTACGCCACCGACGGCACCGCCCACGAGATCGAACGGCTGGGCACCAGCGTGGAGGTGGTGGGCAAGCTGGGCCAGGACAACCGGGTGTTCCAGCTGCTGGAGGACGGCAGGATCGACTACGTCATCCTCACCGGCTCCACGGAGCCCAGCTATATCCGGGACTTCATCCATCTGAACCACCGCTGCGTCCAGCTGGGCATCCCCTGCCTGACCTCTCTGGATACCGCCAATGCCCTGACGGACATTCTGGCCTCCCGGTACACCCAGCAGAACACGGAGCTCATCGATATCTGCCACCTGCGGACGGAGCGGCAGAGGCTGAAATTTGCCAAGATGCAGACCTGCGGCAACGACTATATTTTCCTGGAGAATTTCGACGGCGCCATCACCTGCCCCGAATCCCTGTGCATCACCTTCTGCGACCGGCACTACGGCATCGGCGCCGACGGCATCGTTTTGATGGAGCGCTCCCAAAAGGCCGATGCCCGGATGCGGATGTTCAACGCCGACGGCAGTGAGGGCATGATGGCGGGCAATGCCCTGCGGTGCATGGGCAAGTACCTCTACGACAACGGGATCGTGGAGAAGGAGGAGCTGACCATTGAGACGGGCAGGGGCGTGAAGACGGTGAAGCTCTACACCACCAACGGCAAGGTCACGTCCGCCTGCGTGGACATGGGCTATGCCACCCTGGACACCGCGGCCCTGCGGTTCACCATCCAGGAGAAGACGGTGGTGGACTATCCCGTCCGCATCGCCGGCCGACCCTACAACATCACCTGCGTGGACATGGGCAACCCCCACTGCGTGGTGTTCTGCCCTCGGGTGGACGCGGTGGACATCGACTTCATCGGCCCCCGCTTTGAGCACGCCCCCTATTTCCCCGAGCGCATCAACACGGAATTCATCCGGGTGGTGAACCCCAACACCATCAAAATGCGGGTCTGGGAGCGGGGCAGCGGCGAGACCATGGCCTGCGGCACCGGCGCCTGTGCGGCGGTGGTGGCGGCGGTGGCCAACGGCCTGTGCGCCAAGGGCAGCGACGTGACCGTCCGGGCCAAGGGCGGCGATCTGGTGGTCAATTACACCGACGAGAAGATCACCCTCACCGGCGACGCCAAGCTGGTGTTCATGGGCGAAATGGAATACTGATGCAAGCAAAAGGACCGGCGTCCCGCACCGCGGGACACCGGTCCTTTTTTGTGTTTTCAGGACGGGGAGGCGATATCCTCCGCCGGAGCCTTGGTGCCCCGCCAGGGGCCGTGGAAATAAAAGAAGTGGGACATGCAGGTGGCGATGCTCCAGCCGATGGGCCAGGCGCACCAGATGCCGACAGCGGATTGCAGGAGGGAGGAGAGGGCATAGGCCAGCACCACCCGCAAAATCAGGTCGGTAAAGGTAGCGGCCATGAACTTTCCCATCAGGCTGGTGCCCCGCAGCACGCCGTCGGCCACCAGCTTGGAGGACACCACAAAGTAGAAGGGGGACAGGATGCGCAAAAACTGGATGCCGGTGGTGACGGCGGTCTCGGTGGGCTCGTCGATGAAGAAGCCGATGAGATACCGCCCCGCGAAGAAGTACAGCAGCACCAGGGGCACGCACAGCCCCCACACCAGCTTCAGCCCTGCCCGGAAGCCCTCCGGAATGCGGTGGAGCTTGTTTGCGCCCATATTCTGGGCGGCGTAGTTGGAAATGCCGTTGCCCAGGGTGGTGAAGGAGGTGATGACCAGGTTGTTCAGCTTGACGGCGGCGGAATAGCCCGCCATGACGCCGGTGCCGAAGCCGTTGATGACGCCCTGGATGAGGATGTTGCCCACGGAGATGAAGCTCTGCTGCAAAATGCTGGGGATGGCGATGACCGCGAACTTTTTGAACAGGGACAGGGAAAAGACCCGGGCCTTTTCCTCCGAGGGGATGCGCCGCAGCCGCCAAAACACCACCAGCACCGCCAGCACGCAGCTGACGCCCTGGCACAGGAAGGTGGCCCAGGCCACGCCGGCCACGCCCATGTCGAAGGCGGTGACAAAGAGGATGTCCACCAGGATGTTGCTGGTGGAGGAGCAGGCCAGGAAGATGAAGGGCGTTTTGGAGTCCCCCAGGGCGGAGAAGATGCCGGTGGCCACGTTGTAGAAAAACACGAAGGGCAGGCCGTAGACGTAGATGTCCAGATACAGGGCGGAGTCCGCCATGATCTCCTCCGGCGTGTTGATGGCCCGCAGCAGGGCCGGGCCGAAGGCCAGCCCCACCGCCATCAGCGCGGCGCAGACCACGGCGCTGGCGATCAGGGCTGTGTGGACAGCGGTCTTCATGTCGGCGATCTTTTTCCCGCCGAAGAGCTGGGACACGACGACGGAACAGCCGATGTTGCAGCCGAAGGCGAAGGCGATGAAAATCAGGGTGATCTCATAGCTGTTGCCCACGGCGGCCAGGGCGTTTTCGCCGACAAATTTGCCCGCCACCAGGCTGTCCGCGATGTTGTAAAGCTGCTGGAACACGATGCTGCCGAACAGCGGCAGGCAGAATTTCCAGAGGACGGTTTGGGGATTGCCAACCGTCAGATCCTTTTCCATGGTGCGATCCCTCCTGTCTCAGTATTGCAGGCTCTCCCGGATCAGCCGGGCGCAGCCGCCGATGCCGTAGCGGCTGCTGGAGAGCATCAGGTCGTAGCTCTCCGGCTGGCCCCAGGGGGTGTCGGCGTAAAAGTCGAAGTACTCCTTCCGCATCCGGTCCATCTTCCGGATGCGCCGCTGGGCGGCCTTTTCCTCCAGGCCGTTCCGGGCCATGACGCGGCGCAGGCGGTCGCCGGCGTCGGCGTAAATGAAGACGGAGCAAACGTTCTCACGCCCCCGGAGGATGGAGGAGGCACACCGCCCGATGATGACGCAGGGCCCCTGTCCGGCGATATCCAGAATGGCTGCCCGCCCGGCGTCATAGGCCGTTTGGCTGCCGGAGTAAAAGGCATGGGCCACGGAGGCCGTGTCGGCAAAGGGGTTTCCGGACAGGGCTCCGCCAAATCGCGCCGGGCGCTCGTCCTCCTCCCGCAGGAACTGCTCGCTGACCCGGGCGTCCCGGGCGGCCTTTTCCAGCAGCAGCTTGTCGTAGCAGGGGATCCGCAGGGCTGCCGCCAGCTTTTCACCGACCTCCCGGCCGCCGCTGCCGTACTGCCTGCCGATGCAGATGATGGGAGCTTCCATAAAACCACTTCCTCAGACTTGATTTTCCCATGCCGCTTCAGTATACTCCTGTCTTAGAAAGATGAAAAATATATTGTTCGTATTCTTACCATATCAAAAACTGATGGCAAAGGAGGCCGGAAATGGCAGTCAACTATGAGTATTACCGCTGCTTTTACTACGTGGCAAAATACAAAAACCTGACCCGGGCGGCGGAGGCCATGCTGAGCAGCCAGCCCAACGTGACCCGGGTGATGCGCAGCCTGGAGCAGGAGCTGGGCTGCCGTCTCATCACCCGCTCCAACCGGGGCATCACGCTGACGGAGGCGGGGGAGCGGCTGTACCAGTATGTGGCGGTGGCCTTCCAGCAGCTCCGGCTGGGGGAGGAGGCGCTGACCCAGAGCGGCGGGCTGCAGGAGGGCAGCGTGGCCATCGGCACCAGCGAGACGGCGATGCACGGGCTGCTGCTGGGGGTCCTCCGCAGGTTCCACCGGGAGTATCCCGGCGTCCGGCTGCGGATCCGCAACTACACCACGCCCCAGGCGTTCAGCGCCCTGCGGGATGGGCGGATCGACTTTGCTGTCATCACGGCGCCGGTGGGGCCGGAGCAGCGGCCCTTCCGGCGGACCTGCCTGAAGGTGTTTCAGGACATCCTGATCGGCGGCAGGCAGTTTGCAGGCCTGGCGGAAAAGCCCCTGCGGCTGGCGGAGCTTGCCAACTATCCGCTGATCGGCCTGAGCCGGGACACCGGCACCTTCGAACTCTACAGCCGGTTTTACATGGCCCACGGGCTGGTGCTGGATCCGGACATGGAGGTCGCCACCACGGATCTGATCCTGCCCCTGGTGGAAAACGATCTGGGGCTTGGCTTTTTGCCCTATGAATTCGCGGAAAAGCCCCTGCGGGACGGGCGGGTCGTCCGCCTGCGGCTGGAAGAGCCGATCCCCGAGCGCCACATCTGCCTGGTGCAGGACACCCGGAACAGCCTCAGCCCGGCGGCCCGGGCCCTGCGGCAGATGCTGTACGCCTATCCGGCGGAGGAATGATACGCAAATTTTGCAAAAAATCCCGGGAAGACCTTTTCACGGCCGGAGAGGTGTGCTATCATTTTAACAAAGACTGCCCGCCAAGGGCATGAGGAATGGAGATGCCTGCCATGGATGCCCAGGAAAAGCCCGCGCACCACCTGCCCAAAGTCGGGCTGCGCAACATCAAGACCGCGATAGCGGCCGCCCTTTGCGCGCTGGTTTACTATTTCTTTGACCGCAGCCCCGCTTTTGCCTGCATCGGCGCCATATTCGGCATGGGCAGCGACCTTGGCGTCAGCAAGCTCCACGGGGGAAACCGCTTTTTCGGCACCCTGGTGGGGGGCTTCGTCGGCATGGGGCTGTTTGCCCTCTACATGCAGCTGTTCCCGGATGGCAGCAACCGCTGGTTCCTGATCCCGCTGACCTTTGTCGGCGTGGTGATTTTGATCGTGGCCTGCCAGTATATCTGGATAGGCGGCGTTCAGCCCGGCGGCGTGGTGCTGTGCATCATCCTGTTCAACACCCCCACGGATTCCTATATTTCCTACGCGCTGAACCGCATCCTGGATACCGGCGTCGGCGTGCTGGCGGCGCTGTTTGTGAACGGCATGCTTCCCGGCGGCTTTACCTTCGGCTTTATGCACCGCTTCTATGTGCGCATGGGCATCCGGGACGATGTGGAATATGCGGAGCCGAAGCCCCGGACGTCCGGAGAGAAGGCCGACCCATAGGGAAAAGGGCGCCGGCTCCGTTGCCGGCGGAGTTGGGGACATGTCCCCAACGATTATAAAATACAGCCGCAGAGCGGCATAAAAGGAGAGGGAGCCATATGGAATACAAAATTGAAGGAGCGCCGCTGCCGGTGGTGATTTGCCAGCTCAACGCCGGAGAGACGATGATCACGGAGCGGGGCAGCATGAGCTGGATGAGCCCCAACATGAAGATGGAGACTACCTCCAACGGCGGACTGGGCAAGGCCCTGGGGCGGATGTTCGCCGGCGAGGCGCTGTTCCAGAACCGCTACACCGCCCAGGGCGGACCGGGCATGATCGCCTTTGCCTCCAGCTTTCCCGGCACCATTCGGGCCTTTGAGATCGGGCCGGGCCGGGAGCTGATCGTGCAGAAAAGCGGCTTTCTGGCCAGCGAGGAGAGCGTGCAGCTGTCCGTCTTCTTCCAGAAGAAGCTGGGCGCGGGCCTGTTTGGCGGCGAGGGCTTCATCATGCAGCGGCTGTCCGGACGCGGCGTCGTCTTCACGGAGTTCGACGGCCATGTGGTGGAATACGACCTGGCCCCGGGCCAGTCCATGGTCATTGACACAGGGTATCTGGCCGCCATGGACGCCACCTGCTCCATGGAGATCCAGTCGGTCCCCGGCGTGAAGAACATGGTGTTTGGCGGCGAGGGCATCTTCAACACCGTCGTCACCGGCCCGGGCCGCATCTACCTCCAGACCATGCCCATCAGCACGGTGGCAGGGGCCATCCGGCCCTTTATCCCCACCGGCAAGTAAGGATATGCAAGACTGAAAAGCATCCGCTCCGGCAATCGCCGGAGCGGATGTGTTTGTATGCGTGGATCGCTTTGCGGCCTGGGACTATCCGCCGTCAGCCGCGCCCCCGCCCGACGACAGAGACGGCAGGTCACAGGTCACGCCGGCAAATACCGGCCTGCCGCCCGCGTCCAGGGAAAAGACCTTGCAGACGGGCGGTATGCCGCCGGGATACGTCAGCTTTGTGACGGTATCCTCACCGGACGCGCAGTCCGTTCTGGCGCAGGCCGTCATCTTTCCCCGGTCGTCGTACAGCGCACAGATAACTGCTGCGGCCCCATGCGCCTCATGCCATGCGGACGTTGCCGTCACCCGCACGGTTTTGATGTCGGGCCTGGATACAACAGTAATGCCGTCCTCCGGCTGGAAAGCATATCCGGCCGGTTCCCACACCGCGTACAGATGCCGCACGGTCCCCGGGGACAGCGGCAGGGAGGCCCCGGCGTCGAAATCCACCGTTTGGCCGCCCTCTGTTGCGGACCATCCGGCAAATTCGCAGCCTGCCGGCGCTGTAAGGGCGGAGCCGTCGGGCGTGTAGACCGTCAGGTCGGATTGGGTTGAGACTGTGCCCTGCACGATGATCGTTCCGCCGTTGGCGACCGTTCCCTGCGTCGGGTGGTAGACGGCGTACTGCCCGCCCTCCCGGGGGTGGGCGTAAAGGACGACGGGCGCGCTGCTGTCGGGGGCGATAATGTCGCCGTCGGAATACCACTGGCCGCTGTAGACATCATCCCGGTCCGACGGCGTGGCGTTCACCTCGGTGCACCAGCCCAGAACGGCCTCGCTTCCGTTCCTGTATGTCAGCCGGTCCGGGAGCATGACCGGAACATTGCTGGATTTCTGATAGTACATTCCGTTGTCCAGCTTCCCGCTCAGGCCGTTCAGCAGGATATCGCCGCTGCCGGTGGACACCCAGCGGGCATAGAGGGAGGTGGGCGTCGTGGGGGTGATCAAAAGATTCAGGGGCTGCAGGTCGCTGCCGGTGGCCCTGGCCGACCAGCCCACCTGGGTATAGTTATTCTGCTGGAACTGATAATCCGCCAGGCAGTAGGTGCTGGGATAGTATCCTGTCAGGGAGGTGGAGGAAGCGCCGCCGCGGTAGCCGCCGTTTCCCCGCAGAAGGAGAGTGTACTGCTTTACCCGGATCGAGACGCTTGAGCTGTAAATACTGCCCGAAGATGTAGTATGCTGGCTCACATACCAGGTTTTTCTGTCCGCATTCTGAATGGCATAGTTGTAGATGCCGCTGCCGCCCTGAACGTTGACGTTCGCCGTGCCGAATTCGCACAGGACGTCGAAATAAATACCCGGGCCGCCGTAATACCCGCTGCCGCCCCGGATCGTGCAGTCCACGGCTGCATACTGTGTTTCCATACCGCCAAACGGGTTGTTGACATAGACCTCCTGTGAGATGACGCCGCAGCCGCCGAGAATGTTTCCATAGCCACCGGTGGCGATGATCCCACTGCCCATAAGCCCGACAAAATCCCTGCCAAACACGCCGTCGCCGCCGGATTTCGGAGTATCCGAGGGGGACGCGGTGGTCATGCCGCCGGTGAAGCTGGCGGTTGCAGAGGAATAGCACAGGCATATGCATGCGGCGGACGTCACCGCGTCGCCGCCTTTTGTGGTGCCGCTGCCGCCCTGCACGGTAAGCGAGCCGCGCGGCACATAGAGGCGCAGCAGGCCGTTGACAAAAATGCCGCTGTCGCCGTAGGCCCCGTCGCTGCCGCCTTTTACCGACACCGTGCCGAAGGAATAAATGTCCAGATCACCGTCCGCCCGGATGGCTTTGCCGTCGTAATCCCACAGCAGAAGGGTGTGGTCCTCCGCCACATATTCCCAGCTGCCGCCGTAAACGGCGCTGCCGTCGGTATCCTGGTCGGACAGGAATTCCGTCCCGTCCACGGTGATTGCATAAGCGGCTTCCGCATCTGCGAACAGGGATGCATCCGCTCCGAGTTCTTTCTCCGCAAGCCGCTCGTTACCGTCGAAGTCCGCCTGCCCGCCTTCCACCATAGGCCCGAGCTCCTGCCAGTCCGCAAGCTCCTCAGCAGCCAGAACAGGCTGAACGGAGACTATGAGCAGAAGCAGCGCCAGATTCAGGCTGACCAGTCTCTTTGCCATCACATTCATTTGTCGTGTACTCCTTCCTTGCTGACATGGGAAACGCTGTTCATCAAAAACCCAAGGGCAAGCCACAAGCAGGGCGCCGATATGGGAGAACTGATGCCGAAGAAAGCCTGGACGCAGTATCCCAGCACCGCGCCGCCGCAGATGGCGGAGACCGGGTTCTCCGCAGCGGTCCGGACCCATTTTGCCGCGGCGGTGAGCAGCGCCGCCAGGTAGGCCAGCAGCGCCGGCAGGCCCTGGTTGACCAGGATGTTCAAATACTCATTGTGGGCCGCGTCCACCGAACTGCGGATCAGAATGCCCAGGGTTTCGTCGTAGCGCTCAAAGGCCGCGTCGGTCCGCAGTCCCAGAGTGTCCGGCCCGCCGCCGAAGAGCAGGCGCTCCGGAATGAGCTCGGCGGTCTTCCGCCAGATGTAGAGCCTGCCGGATCCAAAACTGTCGTCCCAGCGGCCGTGCAGCAGCTCGGAGGCCTCGTAGAGAAACCCGCCCAGTTGGCCGCCGAAGGCGTATATCCCGGCAACGCCCAGCACACAGACGCACAGCACGGCGGCAAAGCCGGCCGCCCGGGCCCGCCTGTCCTTCAAAAGCACCGGCACGGTCAAAAGGGCGCTGCCGATGACGCCCACGATCCCGCCGGCGACAAAGGTCTTCCAGAGGACGGCTGTGCAGAGGGCCAGGGGGATCAGCAGGAAGAAGCGGTTTCTTCCCGGCAGCTTGACGGCGGCGATCCAGAAAGCGGGGATCGCCGCGCAGAGCACTGCCGAGAAGATATCGGCATTGCCGACGGTGCCCAGAAACTCGCCCGCGTAGAGGACGTTGGCGTCATAGTAATTCATGCCCTGGGGATACAGCCCCAGGGGGTTGTACCCGGCAAGCTGCAAAAATGCCAGCAGGCAGTTCAGGCTCATGGAGACGCCGAAGAGCCACAGCAGCCACCTTTTCGGCCTGCCGTACCGGGAGACCAGCAGGCAGGCGGCACAATAGAGGGTGATCGTCAGCAGCCCCTCATACCGTGGCCCGCCCCAGAAGGAGACGCTTTTGTCCACAGAGAGAGCCGTGGACACGGCGGAGAGCGCCCAGAATCCGGCGATCAGCTTCTGGGAGACGCCCATCGACCGCCAGACCGCCGCCGGAGAGGGCAGCCTGCCGCCTCCCGTCAGCGCCAGCTCCAGCCGCAAAAGGGCCGTGAGGGCCACATATCCCCCGGAAAAGAGCAGAAAAGCCCGCCATTTTTCGGCGGTGATGCCCGCATATCCGCCCAGACCGGGAAACAGCAGAAAAACGCTCAGCATGCAGGCCGCATATACCGTTGTTATGATCTCAAGCAGAGATGTCTGTTCCTGTGCCCCCCGCTTCACGCGCGCCGCCTGCCTTTCCCGCCGGAATTTGAATTCGAGTGAATCATTTTTACATTATTATAGCAGGAATACGGCTTCGGGGCCAGTCCAATTTTGCATGGAGACGCAGCTTATTATGGAGGCGGCGACCCGCTCAGACGCCCCCGCCTGCAAAAAACACAGCCCCGATCCGACGGACCGGGGCTGTGTTTTTTAACGGATGAAAGCCGCAGACGCTCTAAGCGCTCAGCCCTTGATGGCGGCCTGCGCGGCGGCCAGACGGGCGATGGGCACGCGGAAGGGAGAGCAGGACACATAGTCCAGGCCCACGCGGTGGCAGAACTCCACGGAGGAGGGGTCGCCGCCGTGCTCGCCGCAGATGCCCAGGTGCAGGTCGGGGTTGGCGGTCCGGCCCAGCCTGGCGGCCATGTCCACCAGCTTGCCCACGCCGGTCTGGTCCAGCTTGGCAAACGGGTCGTTCTCGTAGATCTTCTTGTCGTAGTAAGCGCCCAGGAACTTGCCGGCGTCGTCGCGGGAGAAGCCGAAGGTCATCTGGGTCAGGTCGTTGGTGCCGAAGGAGAAGAAGTCGGCCTCCTTGGCGATCTCGTCGGCGGTCAGGGCGGCGCGGGGGATCTCGATCATGGTACCCACCAGGTACTTCATGTCGGAGCCGGCCTCCTTGATGATGGCGTCGGCAGTCTCGACCACCACGCTCTTGACATACTTCAGCTCCTTGACCTCGCCCACCAGGGGGATCATGATCTCGGGGACCATGTTCCACTCAGGATGCTTGGCCTGGACGGCCAGCGCGGCCTTGATGACGGCGCGGGTCTGCATGGCGGCGATCTCGGGATAGGTGACGGCCAGGCGGCAGCCGCGGTGGCCCATCATGGGGTTGAACTCGTGCAGGGAGGCGATGATGGCCTTGATATCCTCCACGCTCTTGCCCATGTCCTTGGCCAGCAGCTCGATGTCGGCCTCCTCGGTGGGCACGAACTCGTGCAGGGGGGGATCCAGGAAGCGGATGGTGACGGGGCAGCCCTCCATGGCCTCGTAGATGGCCTCGAAGTCGCCCTGCTGCATGGGCTCCAGCACGGCCAGAGCCTTCTCGCGCTCCTCCACGGTGTCGGAGCAGATCATGTGGCGGATGGCGGGGATGCGGTCCTCGTTGAAGAACATGTGCTCGGTGCGGCACAGGCCGATGCCCTGGGCGCCGAAGGTGCGGGCCTGAGCGGCGTCGTGGGGGGTGTCGGCGTTGGTGCGGACCTGCAGGCGGCGGTACTTGTCGGCCCAGCCCATGACGCGGCCGAACTCGCCGCCGATGGTGGCGTCCACGGTGGGGATGGCGCCGTCATAGATGTTGCCGGTGGAGCCGTTCAGGGAGATCCAGTCGCCCTCGACATAGGTCTTGCCGGCCAGCTCGAACTTCTTGTTCTCCTCGTCCATCTTGATGTCGCCGCAGCCGGAAACGCAGCACTTGCCCATGCCGCGGGCCACGACGGCGGCGTGGGAGGTCATGCCGCCGCGGACGGTCAGGATGCCCTGGGCGGCCTTCATGCCCTCAATGTCCTCGGGAGAGGTCTCCAGGCGGACCAGGACGACCTTCTCGCCCCGCTCGGCCCAGGCCTTGGCGTCCTCAGCGGAGAAGACGATCTTGCCGGAGGCGGCGCCGGGGGAGGCGCCCAGGGCCTTGCCGATGACGGCGGCCTTCTTCAGGGCCTCGGCGTCGAACTGGGGATGCAGCAGGGTGTCCAGAGAGCGGGGCTCGATCATGGCCACGGCCTGCTTCTCGTCGATCATGCCCTCGTCCACCAGGTCGCAGGCGATCTTCAGAGCGGCGGCGGGGGTACGCTTGCCGTTGCGGGTCTGCAGCATATAGAGCTTGCCGGCCTCGACGGTGAACTCCATGTCCTGCATGTCGCGGTAGTGATCCTCCAGGATCTTGCACACGTTCTCAAACTGTGCGAAGGCCTCGGGGAACTTCTCGGCCATCTGGCTGATGGGCATGGGGGTGCGGACGCCGGCCACGACGTCCTCGCCCTGGGCGTTGGTCAGGAATTCACCAAACAGTTTCTTCTCGCCGGTGGCGGGGTTGCGGGTGAAGGCCACGCCGGTGCCGCAGTCGTCGCCCA
>JAUNGH010000057.1 GCA_030524605.1 Oscillospiraceae bacterium
CGTCTATGAGGCCACCATCACCCTGCGGACGCCCCTGGCCGTGGCCGGAGACATCGGCGTCGCCATCCTCGCCCTCACCGGCGACCTCCCGGCGGACGTCGACATGACCGTGGAGGCCACCAACAACGCCAACGACACCACCCCCGTCTGGCAGGATGTCACGACCGAGGTCCGCAACGGTACCAACATCGTCTTCACCAACCAGACCTGCGCCAACGGCGCTGCCTTCAATTTCCGCATCACCCTGAAGCGGGGAGCCTCCAACACCGGCGGCTATATCTCCGCCATCACCGGAGCTTTCCAGTAAGGAGGACTGAATACCATGGCACTCAAATGGAACAAGACCGACCTTCCCACCCTGGCGGAGAAGAAGACCGCCGCTGCCTCCCAGACCTGCCAGGAGATCATCTACGCCGGTATCGACGTCCAGCTCTCCACCGGCACCCAGCACTTCAGCCTGACCGCCCACGACCAGACCAACATCGACAGTATGTTCACGGCTGTCACCCTGGGGGCCACCGAGTACCCCTACCACGCCGACGGCGACCAGTGCGCCATGTTCTCCGCCGCCGATATCGTGACCCTGTATGTGGCCTATAAGACCTTCGTGACCACGCAGACCACCTACAACAACTTCCTCCGCATCTGGATCAACCGGGAGACGGACCGGGAGACCCTGGCCGCCATCCAGTACGGCAGCGACCTCCCGGCGGACCTGGCCACGCAGATGCAGACCATCCTCGCCCAGGCCCAGGCCCAGATTGACGCCATCATCGTCAAGCTGCAGCAGTAAGGAGCGACCCGGAATGGACAGGAACAAAGCCGCAAAATGGACCCTGAGCCTCCTGCTCTGGACCTGGGCCGGGACCCTCTATTTCTTCGGAGAGGTCGCCTGGAAGACCCTCCGGGGACGGCCCGAGACGATCAGCTGGACCATGCTGGCCCTGGCCATCGTCCTCGCCATCCCCCTGGAGCGCTTCGGGGCAGAGCTGCCCTGGACCATGCCCCTCGCCCTTCAGGCCGCCATCTGCGCTGCAGCCATCACCGCCACCGAATTCGCCGCCGGATGCCTCCTGAACCTATGGCTCCGCCTCGACATCTGGGGCTATTCCCATCTCCCCGGCAACCTGCTCGGCCAGATATGCCCCCAATTTTCCCTGCTATGGCTTGCCCTGTCCCTGTTTGGCATCGTCCTCCTGGACTGGATACGCTACGCCATAGAGGGCGGGGACAAGCCCCGATACAGGCTTATCTGAAGCCCCTCCCCCAGGGAGGCCGCAGCGAACGGCGACCCCCTGGGGAGAGGGGACACCCCAGGCTCAAAACTCACCAGGAGGAAACAGAAATTGAGTGTTCAAGAAATTCTTTTGAGTGGGGGCGGCTTTCTGTTTGTCCTGATGACACTCGTACAAATCGCACCCATCAAGGTCAACCCGTGGTCAGCTATAGCGAAGGCCATCGGGCGGGCCATCAACGCCGACGTGCTAAAGGACGTTTCTGAAGTCAAGAAGACCCTGGACGACCACATCCGGGTGGACGACGAAAGAAACGCAGACGCCCACCGCACCCGCATCCTGCAATTCAACAACGAACTGATCCGGCAGCTCAAACACACACGGGAGGACTTCATCGAGGTCCTGGCCGAGATCGACTTCTACGAGAAATACTGCAGGGAACACCCGGAATATCCAAACAGCCGGGCCGTCCACGCAATCGCCAACATCGAGCGGGTCTATGACGACCGGCTGAAAAAAGGCGACTTTGCGGACAACGGCCAGCCGCCCCCGGAGCGGGGCGGGGAGTAGCGCCACAGGCAAGCAGACCTTAAAAGCAGAAAGGGCCTCAGCCCGGAAAGGAACCCCATGGACAATATCTACAGCATCATCGGAAACCTCCTGGCGGCGCTTGCCGTCGCCCTCCTGGCCGCCCTGGTGCCCAAGGCCAGGGCATGGCTCACCGCCAACCTGGACAGCACCACCGAGGCCGGGATCCTCCGCATGGTCCAATCCTTCACCAGAGCTGCCGAACAGCTCTACCACGATACCGACCCGGACGGGAAGAAGCGCCAGAAATACGTCCGTGACCAGCTCACCGCCCTCGGTATCGAGATCACCCAGGCCGTCGTCAGCATGATCGAAGGCGAGGTCTGGAGCATCAATACCGAAACCAAAAAGGCGCAAGCGGCGGAGCAGACCGGCAAGGGGGAGAGCGGCGATGGCGACCAGGATCACAAAATCCAAGAAGCAGCCCCGGCGGAGCCGGAAGAAGCCTAAATTCTCCAAGGTGGCCGTCACCCTCCTGCTCCTAACCGTCCTGGCCTTCACCATCACCATGATCGTGGTCTATGTAAGGACCGGCGGCGTCCCGGACACCCTGGTCACTGCCTTCTACGCCTTCGCCGGAGGCGAGGCCGGCTTCCTCGGCCTCATTAAGCACAGCGACAACAAATACAACTCCGGCGGCTCCGGCAACGCCGTCGGATAGAAAGGGGAACACACCGTGAATATCATCCAAAGCATCCTGACCAAAAACCCCTGCTACACATCAGGCCGGAAGATCACCCCCAAAGGCCTCATGCTCCACAGCGTCGGCTGCCCCCAGCCCAAAGCCTCCGTTTTCGTCACCAACTGGAACAAGGCCAGCTATGACCGGGCCTGTGTCCACGCCTTCATTGACGCCAACACCGGCGACGTCTACCAGACCCTGCCCTGGGACCACCGTGGCTGGCACTGCGGCTCCGGCAGCAAGGGCAGCGCCAACAACACCCACATCGGCGTGGAGATGTGCGAGCCTTCCTCCATCAAGTACACCGGCGGGGCCACCTTCACCTGCACCAACAAGGCCACGGCCCAGGCGGCGGCCAAGCGGACCTATCAGAGCGCCGTGGACCTGTTCGCCCAGCTCTGCCAGCAGTACAACCTGGACCCCCTGAAGGACGGCGTCATCATCAGCCACAAGGAAGGCCACGCCAGGGGCCTCGCCTCCAACCACGGGGACCCGGAACACCTCTGGACCCAGCTCGGCCTCCCCTACACCATGGACACCTTCAGAGCCGCCGTCAAGGCCAAGCTCGGCGAAGCCACCGCCACGCCCACGCCCGCCCCGGCCTTTACGCCCTACCAGGTAAAGGTCACGGCCACCGCCCTCAACATCCGCAGCGGCCCCGGCACCACCTACAAGATCACCGGCTGCATCAAGGACCAGGGCGTCTATACCATCGTCGAGGAAAGCGGAACCTGGGGCAAGCTGAAAAGCGGGGCCGGATGGATCAGCCTCGCCTACACCAAGAAACGATAGGAGGAACCGCACATGGCAACCAAGAAGAAGGCCCCCGACGGGAAGACGCCTCTCCCGTACACCGCCACCGTCAACGTATCCCTGGCCGTCCTCCGGAGAGGACCGGACATGGGCAAGCCCATCGGCACCCTGAAGAAGGGAACGGTGGTCAAGGTAGCGGACCGCCAGGGCAACGCCGCCCAGCTCACCAACGGCCTCTGGGTCCGAGAGGACTTCCTCACCCCCGGCAAAAAGCCCACCTGAAGCAGACTAAAGCGCAAGAGACGGACGCAAAACAAGCGCCCGTCTCTTTTGCCCCGTGCGGCCCCGTGGGTGGCCTACAGTGGCCGTTTGCTCCCGGTAGGGTAACTTTACCCCTCCCCCCGTAAAAAGCGCCGTTTTTTCCGGTGGAAAAAAGACAGCAGGGACGGAGCGGGGCGGGGTAACTTCATACCCGCATAACAAAAGGCGGCGTCCGGCCCCACAGGGGAGCTAAACGCCGCCTTCCTCTTTTTCGTTTCATCGGTAGGTCTCCGTCTCAAACCCGTGCCGCTTCAGATACGCCTCCGCCTGGGAGTACTGGGTGAAGGTCCGGGACTTCATCTTCTGCCGATCCCGCCCGATCACCACCGTATCCCCGATCCCCTGGATGATCCACGCCTCTTTCCCGTGCTTCGTGATCGGATTGAAGTAGACCGCCTCGCCGCTGGCCTTGTTTACCATTTTCATCTCTATTCCTCCCCATCCCTTTCAGTAAGGCTCGCCCCGCAGATGCTCACCGCGGGAGAGCGCAACACAGCGTTGTGGACCGCCACACAATCCTCCCGCCGCTCCCTATCGCCCTCTATTTTGAAGCGGACCAGCCGCCCGTCATCGGAGCGAGTATAGCAATCGAAACAGTAGTGGAACATCATCTGGCCTCCCCATCCTCGCCGATTTCCTTTTCCTCGAACCCGCACTCGGTAAAGCCGCCGTAGGTATATCCGTTATCAAAGCTCAGATAGACCGGGGTATCTTCATCGTAGTCTTCCAGGAAGCGGATCAGCTCCCCGGCTGTCATTGTCCGCCGGACCTGATCCACGCCGTAGCCCTCCCGGAAGGTAGAATACACAAGCGCCTCTTTCATCTCGTTTCCCTTTCTCGCCTGCCATCATCAGCGCCGGGAGGCGATCCCCGGCGGACGGCCCGTGGGCCGTTTCGGCTATCAAGGATTAGCGTCATATATGCTATAATCAAGCGGAGCGCCACAATGGGGGCATACATCCGGCATATCTCCGTTGTCGTCGCAAAACAGCGGCTCGCAACATACACCGCAGCGCACGTTTCCGTACCGATCCTCATAGACGACACACTTTCCGTCTTTCCATTTGCTCATGATTATGACCATACCTTTCCGCCCCGTCCCCGGGGCCTTGACATTTCCCTGCCGTCTGTGGTACCATCAAGGGGCGAGAGGAAGGCAGGTTCCTTCCCGCCCCTTTTGGGTTGTTAGGCTCCCTTCTGTTTGGAAAGCGTGGGGGAGCCTAACTTTTTATCTCTGGGGGTCTTTCTGGGGCTGCTGAATACCACTTGCGATGTACTTGATGCACTCCGTAGCTTCCTCGGCGGTATGGCCATTCGCCATCAGCCAGTCGATCAGCCGTGCGGCTTCCGTAGCGGTCATCGTGCATTCCTCCATTTTTGTCTACCTCCTGCCCGGTATGTATTTCCCCGGCTCACGGTCCTGCCCGTTTGCCTGGGCCGTATCCCCTTTCGATGGCCTGATGCTACTACACAAGCGCACCAAAAGCAACTTGGAAACTGGTCCAAACTTCCATGCGTATGTCTGGCACTTTTGACTGCTTGACGGTGCCGGACGTGTGCGCTAAAATCTGCCTGAGGTGATACGAATGCCGAACATGACCATAACCGAGCGCTCCATACCCATCGACCGCAAATGCGCCGAACAGGGCCTCACCAGACGGGAGCTTTCCAGGCGCAGCGGCGTCCCGGCCTCGACCCTGGAAGCCTGGGCCAAGCGCCACCGCATACCCCGTGACGTGTACCAGCTCTACAAGGTAGCCAAGGTCCTGGGCTGTCACATCGAGGACCTGATCGAGCCGGAGCTGGCGGAGAAGCAGGAGCAGGGCGGCCCCAAATAAGGGCCGCCCCTTTTCCATCTATGCAGAAAGAAGCGGCCCCCAGCGGGGCCGCTTTCATCATTCCATCACCGCCCGAGCGACGGCCTCATAGTGGGCCTGGGTCTTCCGAAGCTGCACGGCCTCGGGATGGTCCTCGCCGAAGTTCCAGACCAGACGCCGGATCTGCTCATTCAGACCATCGGCCTCGGCCTGGAAGAAGGCGGCGACCTCGCTCATGTCCTGGACCGTCTTCACCTCGATTTCAGCGTGTTCCTTGTTCCACCGGCCAGCAGCCGCCCTCTTGGAGGTATCGCTCACGAAGACGGCGATGGGCCAGAAGCACAGGTTGTGCTTCGCCGTGCTGATTTTTCCCTTCCGGCTGATTTTCTTCAGACAGTGGTCCGACCCGCACCAGGACGGATCGCCGGGGGAGTGCGTCACGAAATACAGGCCGTTGTCGTTTTTGAAGTAGGCCCCGGATATTTCCACGATGGCCCCGGTCTTGATTTCCACGCCATTTTTGTCCAGCATCGTCAATTCCCTCCCTCAAGCGATATAGGCTTTGCTTTCGTCGAACACCGGCCCGTCGATCCAGCGGGAAACGCCGGGGATACTCACGGCCACGCCCTGGCGGCTGATGAACTTTTCCAGATAGCCGGTAACGCCTGAGCGCTTGCTTTGGATCGGGGTCCAGATGGATTTCAATTTCTGCTGCTTCATTTTCGTTTCCTCCATTTATCCGGGAGCCTTCCGCTCCCCCTTTCGATGGCCTGATGATAGAATACATACGCACCAAATACAAGATGGAAACTGGTCCAAAAATCACCCCGCACAGCTGGCAAAAATGACTGCCTCCGCATAAAGAAACCCGGAAGCGGCACACAGCCGCCTCCGGGCGTTTCATTCATCATCAAAGGTTGTTGAAGTAGGCCTCGGCCATATCATACGCTTTCAGCCGCTTGGATATTGTGCAGCTATCCAGCGGGAGGTCGGCCCCGCTATAGGCGAACACCGAGCGGACAAAAGCCTTGTCTCCCTGGTATTCCCTGGCGAACCGATAGAACAGCTCCCGCTCCGCCTCTGGGGCATCCTCCAAGAGGCAATACCTCCGCCCCGTCATTTTGCAGTAGACCCGCATAGCAAAGAAGGCGATCCGCTCCTCCAGGCTGACCTTATGCAGATAGAGGTTTGACGCCTCGTGGACCCCCGCATAGGCGGGAAGCTCAATATTCCGGTCGATCAGCAGCCGGACAATGCGGTCCGGCGTAGGCGGAGCATAGAGAGGGCGGCCCTCCTCGTACCGTGTAAGGAAGACCGTGGCGTCGCCGCAGGTAGCGTCCTCCGGAATGGGCACCCCGACCTTCGCCGCATAGGCCAGCTGCCGCTCGGTGGGGCCGTCATACTCCTGCGAATCGCCGCCCTCTATTTCGTAGGGCGGCAGCAGCCCGCTCTTTTTCCCGATTTCCTCCGTGGTAGCCGTGGCCTCGGCCACCACATAGGCCCGCTTCACCCGGCCCGTCTCTGGATTTGTCCCCCTCACAGAGTACCCGGCGCAAAGCACATTGTTTTTCCGGGCGGCAGTCTTCGCCTTCTTGGGGAAACCGCCCTGAAGCAGCCTCGATAATAGGCCCATGAGATACCCTCCATCCTCGCCCAGGCAGCACGGCCAGGGCGCAAAATATGGTGCATTACCATAACGAATGATAAGGGAAAGCTATGGAAAAATCAAGTAAAATAGTTGAATAAGCCATAAAAAATTGAAATATGGCATAGACCTATGGAGTATTCCCATGGGCCACCCCGCAAAATGTGCTAATGTTAAGTAACCACTTGAAGCGGAGGCGGCACCATGAGGAAGTTCAGATACCTGGGCAAGAATAACGTATCAGGCGACCGCATCCGGGAGCTGCGCCTCCGGGCCAGACTATCCCAATCTGACCTTGCCGCCAAGATGCAGACAGAGGGCGTCGTCATAGAGCAGGATTCCATCAGCCGCATCGAGAGCGGCTCCCGCCTCGTAACCGACTTCGAGCTTCTGGTCCTCGCCCGGATATTCAACACCACCGCCGACTGGCTGATCGGCGCAGACAAAAAGACACCGCAGGAATGAACCTGCGGTGTCTTTTCCTTCTTGATTTCTCGGCGTTTTATGGTTTATTCTCATAGCAAGAAGGAGCTGATCAGCATGACAGAGCGTAAAAAGTATCACCACCTCCGCTGGGAGGACCGCCTCAAACTGGAGGGGGCGCTTCGCACCGGAGCCAAGCCGGATGAGATAGCGGAAATGCTGGGCTGCTGCCGTGCCACCGTCTACAATGAGATCAACCGGGGCAAGTGCGTCCAGCAGCACGACGCCGAATTTGTCATAGAGTACTGCGCCGACGTAGCGGAGCGGAAATACCAGGAGAACCTCCGGGCCAAGGGGCCGGATCTGAAGATCGGCCACGACCACGCCCTGGCGGAGTTCATCGAAAGCAAGATCATCCTGGAACATTATTCCCCCGGCTCCACCCTGGCCTTCATCAAAGAGCAAGGCCTCCAGTTCGACACCGAGATATGCGAAAACACCCTCTACAACTACATCTACCGGGGCGACGTTTTCCTGAACCTCACCCCGGAGCATCTGCTCTACAAGGGGGAACGCCACGCCCCGACAGAGAAGCAGGACCGGGCGAGGCTGGCCAAGGGCCAGACCATAGAGGACCGGCCCAGGGAGATATGGAGCCGCCAGACCTTCGGCCACTGGGAGATGGACAGTGTGATGGGGACCCAGGACAGCCAAGCCGCCCTCGTGGTGCTGACCGAGCGGCTCACCCGCTACGGCCTGGTCTTCAGAGTACCGGACCACACAGCCCAGAGCGTGGTCAAGGTCCTGGACAAGCTGGAGCGGAAGCTGGGAAAGAACTTCCGCCAGATATTCCAAAGCATCACCGTTGACAACGGCTCCGAGTTCCAGGACTGCGACGGGATGCAGCGCTCCCTTCGCCGACGGACGCCCCGGACCACGATATATTACTGCCACCCCTACTCGCCAGGGGAGCGGGGAAGCAACGAAAACATGAACCGGATCCTTCGCCGCTGGTTCCCCAAGGGAACGAACTTCGACGGCGTAACGCCCCAGGAGGTGGCCCAGGTAGAAACCTGGATGAACAACTACCCCAGGGCCATCCTGGGCTGGCGCTCCGCCGGGGCGCTGTTTTCTGAATACCTGACCGCCTAAAGACCATCAGCGGGACGGCCAGCCAGAGCCTGCGGGCGCTGGCTGCTTTTCATGCCTCCACCCACGAAAACAGGCGTAAAGCACCCCCAGAAAAAGCCGTCAAGAGGGCGGCTCGCCATCCCTCAGTCCAGGCAAGTCAATTTTTTTGCAGGTTTGTCTAACTTTTTCTTGACATTTGGAAGAATCATTGACAAGAAAAAACCGGAGTGATATATTAGGAAGGTATTTTGGAAACGCTTTGGCGGCGGTTTGCGGCGTGAGCCGCTTTACCGACAATCGAACAGACGAGCGACACCGCGGATCGCAGCTGAAAGTCCCGAAAGAGACTGGGACTTTTAGCCGCAAAAATGGTCCGGCGGTGCTTTTTCTTTTTCAAAAGGCGCTGTTTTGTCCGTTTCGTGCGTACAAATCCCGTTCCAAGCAAAAACTGTTGTGTGTAAAGGTAAGGTGAGCGGTATGTCAACGAAATTCGTGTTTGTCACCGGCGGCGTGGTCTCCGGCCTGGGCAAGGGCATCTGCGCGGCGTCCCTGGGGCGGCTTTTGAAGCAGCGGGGCGTCCGGGTGCGGAACCAGAAATTCGACCCCTATATCAATGTGGATCCCGGCACCATGAGCCCCTATCAGCACGGCGAGGTGTTCGTCACCGACGACGGCGCGGAGACGGACCTGGACCTGGGCCACTATGAGCGGTTCGTGGACGAGGACCTCAGCGGCAACAGCTCCGTTTCCTCCGGCAAGATCTACTGGTCCGTGCTGAACCGGGAGCGCCGGGGCGATTACCTGGGCGCCACGGTGCAGATCATCCCCCACATCACCAACGAGATCAAAAGCCGCGTCTACGCCATGGAGGGCGAGGACGTGGACGTGGTCATCACCGAGATCGGCGGCACCGTGGGCGACATCGAGTCCCAGCCCTTCCTGGAGGCCATCCGCCAGGTGGCGTCTGAGCGGCCCCAGGGCGACGTGCTGTTTATCCACGTGCCCCTGATCGTGCAGATCCCCGGCTCCGGCGAGCTGAAATCCAAGCCCACCCAGCACTCCGTGAAGGAGCTGCTGAGCCTGGGCATCCAGCCGGACATCCTGGTCTGCCGCTGCGACACCCCCATCACCGAGGATGTCCGCCGGAAGATCGCCCTGTTCTGCAATGTGGAGCCGGACTGCGTCATCCAGAACGCCACCGCCGAGACGCTGTACGAGGTGCCCCTGCTGATGGCGAAGGAGGGACTGGACGAGGTGGTGTGCCGCAAGCTGGGGCTCATCACCCACCAGCCGGACCTGCGGGAGTGGAGCGCCATGGTCAAGCGGGAGAAGAACGCCCACAAGAGGGTCCGTATCGCGCTGGTGGGCAAGTACACCCAGCTCCACGACGCCTATCTCTCCGTGGTGGAGTCCCTGAACCACGCCGGAACCGCCAACGACGCCATTGTCGAGATCGAGTGGGTGGATTCCGAGGGCCTGACCGACGCCAATGTGGCGGAAAAGCTGGCGGGCTGCGCCGGTATCCTGGTGCCCGGCGGCTTCGGCGACCGGGGCATTGAGGGCATGATCTGCGCCTGCCGCTATGCCCGGGAGAACGGTATCCCCTACTTCGGCATCTGCCTGGGCATGCAGATGGCGGTCATTGAGTTTGCCCGCCACGTCCTGGGGTATGAAGACGCCAACTCCTCCGAGTTTTCCGCGGCCACGAAGCATCCGGTCATCGACCTGATGCCGGATCAGGTGCACGTCACGGAGAAGGGCGGCACCATGCGCCTTGGCAGATACCCCTGCGCGCTGACGGAGGGCACCCGCAGCCGGGAGCTGTACGGCGCCGCCGAGATTTCGGAGCGCCACCGCCACCGCTATGAGTTCAACAACGCCTTCCGGGCGGAGATGCAGGAGAAGGGCATGGTGCTGGCGGGCCTGTCTCCGGACGGGCGGCTGGTGGAGATCGTGGAGCTGCCGGACCACCCCTGGTTCGTGGGCGCCCAGTTCCACCCGGAGTTCAAGAGCCGTCCCGACCGGCCGCACCCGCTGTTTTACGGCTTCGTGAAGGCGGCGGTGAAGCGGAAAGAGAGTGAAGAGTGAAGAGTTGAGAGTGAAGATATATAAGCGTTCTGGCCTGGATATCTTCACTCTTCAATCTCCAATCTTCAATCTTTCATTTGAATGGAGGTAGCGTTTTTGAACCACTTGCAGAAGATCGCCGCCCACCTGGAGGCCCATGACCTGGACGCCATGCTGCTGACCGGCGAGGCCAACCGCTTTTACGCGTCGGGCTTCCACTCCTCCGGCACCGACGGCGTGGCCCTGGTGACCCGGAAAAAGGCGTATTACTTCACCGATTCCCGCTACACCGAGGCGGCGGGGCGCTGCCTGGTGGGGGCGGAGCTGCGGGAGACCGGCCACGGCCGGGGCTATGCCGCCCTGATTGAGGAGGCCATCCAGGAGCAGCGGCTCCGCCGCGTGGGCTTTGAGGACGCCTACATGACCGTGCAGGACTATAAGCGGTACAAAAAGGCCCTGTCCTGCGACCTGGTGCCTGCCACGGACCTGCTGTGGCAGCTGCGGATGGTGAAGGACGACGAGGAGATCGAGGCCCTGGTAGCCGCCCAGCGCATTGCCGAGCGGGCGCTGGCGGACATTCTGGAGGAGATCCGCCCCGGCGTCACGGAGAAGGAGATCGCTGCCCGGCTCCAGTATCTGATGCTGCACTACGGCGCGGCGGACATGTCCTTTGACCCCATCGTGGTCTCCGGCCCCAACGGCAGCCTGCCCCACGGCGTCCCCTCGGAAAAGCCCATCCGGCAGGGGGAGTTCGTCACCATGGACTTTGGCTGCATTTACCACGGCTACTGCTCCGACATGACCCGCACCGTGGCGGTGGGCTTTGCCACGGAGGAGATGCACACGGTCTACCAGACGGTCCTTGCCGCCCAGCTGGCGGGCATCCGGGCCGCCCGGGCCGGCGTCACGGGCCGGGAGGTGGACGGCGCCGCCCGGGCCGTCATC